>JAADYY010000664.1 GCA_010092805.1 Chloroflexota bacterium
CGCGCCATTTTGCGGCACGTCGTCGGTAAGGTGGTGATCAACCCGGAAGGGACGATCATCCGGTTGGAACTGCAACCCCCGTTCACCTATCTGCGCGATTTGGCAGCGGATGAAACGGGTGGCAAAGCGCAGGCGAAGAAGGGGCGCGGCAAACGTCGTCGTGAGGATAACGACATCAGTGCCCTGGAAACAAAAGGCGGTGGAGTTACCACCGCACGTTCACTTCAGGTCGGGTTTTGTGACCCCGGCAGGACTCGAACCTGCAACCAAATGATTAAAAGTCATCTGCGCTACCATTGCGCCACGGGGCCATTAGTCACTTGATTAAATTCTAGTCGAGTTCGCGGATTTTTCAAGCTGCAATCCTGCCCATCCGGCGTGCGGGGCGGGGGCGAGAGCGACGACCGCCCATACGAGTCCTCGCCCCCGCCCACCCCATTAGTGCCCGATCACCTTGCCTGCGCACCCAGTTGCAATAACCTGCGCGCAATCAGGATATTCCACGCCAGCGCCAGCAGCCCACCGGGCAGGGCCAGCAGCATGGCTGTGGCAAACGACGACGGCGCGAACGTCACCCAGATGGTGAAGATCAGCAGGCAGGTCAACCCAATCAGGCCCGCATAGGCAGTAATGCTGCTGAACACCCGGCCCCGCAACAGCACGAACGCCATCAGCAGAGTGGCAACCGACGACAGAATGAACCCCACCAAACTGCCCGGCGTGAAATCCGCGCCGCGCGCCAGCATCGCTTCCCCGGCAGCAATCAGCGTTGCACGCTCCACCTCTGTCGTCGCGGCTGCATAATCCTGGCTGAGCGCCCACATCGGGAGCACCGTATTGTTCGAGATGTAGACAGCGCCGCCAAATAACATCAGCATGAGCGCCAGCCCCGCGTAGGCTTGCTGTGTGCCTCGATGCAGCACGTACAGCGCGAAGAACACCGGTATCCCCAGAATGGCGTTGAAGATGTTCAGAACGCCCAGATCGCGGAAGCTGCGCAGCGGATCGGTCTCAAACAACCCGAACCACTCCGCCGCCGAGAACACGCCGGGGATATTGTCCCCAGCCGGATTGACCATCGATAGCCCCGTATCCACGAGGATCAACGCGACCGTGATGAGCGCAGCGCTGCCGCCGATGGTATACAAACTAGCCCACTGCGACTCGCTGGTTTGCGCCACTTGATCGAATGCTGCTGTTGTTGTTGCCATGACTGATCTCCTTAATTGTCTATGAAACACGTGCTCATTGCGCGTGTAGCAATGCGTTTTCCGATGTTTGGGGCGCTGTGTCGCGGCTCAGGGCGAGCAGACTGCGCCCCACCGTCACATACCAGACCATGCTCAAAATGCCGCCGGGCAGCGCGATCATCAGGATGAAATCTGGCGGCGACGACAGAAACGACGCGCCGAAATCATAGATGAGCAGCAAACTGAAGCCGACCAGCCCGATATAAGCGCTCGCTTTGCTGATGATGTTGCTGCGCAGGATCATCAGCGACAACATGAACCCGGCGGCCCCAGCCAGCGCAAAGGCCAGGAAGGTGCCGGGCGTGTGGCTCTGCCCGACCGCCAGCATGGCCTCGCCCGCCGCTAACAGCGCGGATCGCTGCGCTTCGGTCGCTGCGGTGGCGTGATGATTTGCCAGTTGCAGCATCGGGAGGGCGCGATTGGTGGCGAAAAAGACAGCGGCCCCCACGCAGTACGTGATCAACGCGAGGGTGACCCAGCCGCGGCTGACGCGCTGAAGCGCACCATACAACGCAACGTAAACCACCACGCCCAGCGCAAAAAACCCGATGTTCAGCAGCCCCAAATTCCGCAGCCCCATGAACGGATCGGCCTGGAAGAGCGCAAACCAGTCGGCGGCGGTGACGATGCCCTCGCCCGCGCCGTTGGGAAAAAATGTGACAATGATCTCGGTGATGGCGACCCCCACCGTCAGCAGCGCGACGATCCCGCCGACCCGGAAAAACGGTCGCCAACCTGCGTCGATGGGTTCTGTGGGTGCTGGGCTGGCAAACTCCCGGTCGCCGAAGGTCACAACATCGGTTTGTGCGATCTCGGCCATGTCATCCTCCTGTGATGATTTGTATTCACCGATGCTTTGAGGGTAGCAGAATCAAAAGCAGCACAGCCCACATGAATGTGTGGATTGCGCTGCCTGGGGCTGGCCGATGCAGATCAGTTCGTCAGAGGAGATTCTGTCGCTTGGCGAACTGCAATGCGCGCGTGCGGTTGTTCACACCCAGCTTGCTGTAGATCTCTTTGACGTAAAAGCGCACGGTGTTGAGTGAGATCACCAGCCGGTCGGCGATCTCCTGGTACTTCAGCCCCTCAGCCATCAAGCGCAGCACATCGGTTTCACGGCTGGTCAGCGGCTCAACCAGCGCGGGCGGTTGCGCAGATGGCCGCGAGTCGGCAAACGCAGCCAGAATGTGATCAATATAACTGGTGTCGAAATCAGCGTTGAGCCGCTCACGGTGGCGCAAAGTCGTCAGCGCCGCCCGCGCTGGCTGGCCTGCATCGACAAACACGCCAATGTAGCGCTCCGGCGCTGCCAACGTGACGGCTTGCGCGTAATCGCCCAGGCTGGCAGTATCGCTGCCCCGCGCCGCGTGCAGCCGCGCACGCATCAACAGCGCCTCGAGCGTGATTTGCCGATATTGACGCTGCGCTGTTGCGTCAATCAGGCGGGTTGCCAGTGCGATGCCCGGTTGCAGGCGCGCGGCTTCGCCTTTGACCTGCGCGCGATACACCACAACCCGCAGCGCGCTGATATACAGCAGCCCGACCGGGTGAGTCAGATGCTCCACCGCGGCGAGGTCGGGCACGGATAGATCGTCCGTGAAGGTGAAGCCGTCGGCTTTTAGCACGCGCTCAGCCTCGGCGAGCTGACCTTGCGCCAGATAGACCCGCACCTGCTGCGCGATGACCTCCTCGCGCACCGCTGCCAGAATCACCGTTTGCATGAGATCCGCCGCCGTTTGGATTTCCGCCGCCGCCGTCTGCAGATCGCCGCGCCGCTGCGCCAACCGCGAGCGGATCACAGCGTAATAGATCTCGGCATCGCCGAACCCGGTGAGCGCGCTCACCTGAACCGCGCGCCGAAAATAGTGATGGGCTTGTTCGAGTTGGTGCCACTCGTAATGGATTTGCGCCAACTCGCCATAGATCCCGGTGCTGATCGGCGGGAGCATCCCGGCACGCTCAAGGCGGTCAGCACCGTGCGCGGCGGTGGCGAACGCGAAATGCAGTTCGCCGTGATGCAGCGCCAGCAGCGCCAACCCAGAGTACCCCAACACCTCAGTGAACAGGCTGCCTGCCGTGCGGCCATGCGTGATGATCTGCTGGTACGCGGCGGCAGCGCTGGCGTAGTCTGCCAGTTGCTGATGCGCGCCCACCTGCCCCATGTAGATCAGGCTGCGCAGATAGGCGGCTTGCGCAGGCACCAGTTCCAATGCCTGTGCGGTCAAGCGCAGGCTTTCGCCCGCCCGCCCCTGCCCATTCAGCAGCACCGATTGCAGCGCCAACCATTCCGCCTCGGTGGCGGCGGGCCGCTCGCTCTGCGTGATCAGCGGGCGAATGGCCGTCTCGACATGGGCGGCCATCTGCGCGAAATCCGCGCTAAACATACACATCCACGCGAAAATGCAGTTGGCCGGCAGGCGCTGCGCCCGCCAATCCACCGGGATCGCCCGCCACCAGCGCTCGACGGTCTTGATGTGCCACTGCATCAGCGCATCCATCGCGTGGGTTTCAAACAGCGTCAGCGTCAGCGCTTGATCGCCTGCCGCAAGCGCATGATGAAGCGCGTCATCGATCAGGCCAGAGTCGGCGTACCAGCGGCTGGCGCGCTGGTGCAGGCTGATCGTCTCGTCTTTGTGGCGGCGCTGCTGGGAGTCCCGCAGCAGATCCACAAACAGGGGATGATAGCGATACCAGCGGCGCGCGTCATCCAGCGGAAACAGAAACAAATTTGCGTTGTACAACCGTTCCAGCACGGTATGGCTGTCCGCGCGCCCGGTGACCGCGGCGCACAGTTCGCCGTTCAGCCGATCCAGCACAGCGGTTTGCAGCAAAAATTCCTGGATCGCGGCGGGTTGGCGGTTAAGCACTTCTTCGGTGAGGTAGGCCAAAATGTGCCGATGACTGCCGCTCAAATCAGCGATCCAGTGCGATGCGCCGTTCTCATGCTGCTGGAGCGCCAGCGCGGCGAGCTGTAACCCAACGACCCAGCCCTCGGTTTTCTCGTGGAGCGCCACAACATCCTGATCTGTCAGCGCCAGCGCCATCGTTGTATTCAGGAACCGCCGCGTTTCGGCCTCTGTAAACCGCAAATCTGCCGCGCGAATCTCGTGGAGCTGGTTGTTGGCGCGCAGGCGCGCCAACGGCAAAGGTGGATCTTCGCGGGTGACAATCACCAGGTGCAGCGCCGGCGGCAGATTGTGCAAATTGAGCAGCAGCGTTCCCAGCACCTCAAGAATCGTGCTGGCCCGAAGCACCTGAAAATCGTCGATGACCAGCAGAAACGGCTGTTCCATTTGTAGGATGTCATTGATGAGCGTGGCCGTGATGATCTCGCCCGGCGGCACCTGCCCAGAGCGCAGCACCCCCTCAATCTCCCAGCCGAGGTTTTCATCAACCACTTGCAGCGCCGCGACCAGATGGGTGAAGAAGCGCCCCGGCTCGTTGTCGGCAGGGTCAAGCGACAGCCAGGCCGCAGGCACACCCAGCGTATCGATCCACGCGCTGATGCTGATGGTTTTGCCAAAGCCCGCTGGCGCTGAGACCAGCGTCACCCGCCGCCCCGCCGCTCGCCCAGCGTCCAATTGGCGCATGAGCGCCGGGCGGGCGATGTGTTGGGGTGCGCTGTGGGGGCGTGACACCTTGGTGCGGAGCACGGTTGCAATCATAGGCTCCCTGGCGCATCGTCATGGGCGTCGCCCTCAGCTTTTTGAAGATCGAGCGTCATGGTCGTCACAGCGGTGAATCCCATCGGCTGCATAAACGGCACACGCGCCGTCTTGGCCGCCACAAAGCCCAAGCGCTCATACAGTTGGCGGGCGCGCGGGTTGCTATCGACCACATCCAGCCGGATTTGGGTGCAGCCCTGTTCAGCAGCGAACGCAAAGATCGCCGCAAACAAGCGGGAGCCTACTCCCTGCCCGCGCGCATCCGCATGAACCGCGATTCCGTCAAGCAGCAGCTCGCCGCGTTTGGGTGTACGGCCCACCAACAGGCCAATGAGTGCCCGCCGGGTCCCTTGAAGCCACCCGAATGTCTCGACGAGGGTTCGCAAACGCACGTCGATCAACTGCTGGCCGTCATAATGAAAACCCACCAGCCCCAGCAGCCGCTCATCCCGCACCGCAGCGAACGCGTTCGCTGGGCGCATTGAGCGCGTCAGTAGTTCGACGGCTTGCTCTCGCTCACCGAGAATCGGTGTCAGCTTTTGGCGAAACGCCTCATAGTAGATTTCGGCGGCTTGACGCTGATACATTGGCGGGATGCCACGCACAATGTCGAATGGGGGCAAAGATGACTCAGCCGGCGTGTTGTTGCTCATGTTTTGGCTCTTCCTAACGCGCTGTGTCGCTGGCAGCAGGGCACATCATCCCGGTGTAATGTCGATCATACCCGATCAGGCTGCTCGTGGCATGAAAACGCGCGGGCGGGCAGCAGGGGCGCGAGGGATCTAAACGGGCAGCCACACATATGCTCTGTTTTTTGTTCATGTTTTTTGTTCAGATGTGGGCACATTGCTAAACCTTCACTTGCTTACTACGCCCAAATTCTTGACAATCGATTTATGTCACGAATCCAGAGGCACGCATGACTCCCAATCACGCACAACCCATTCGTGTACTGCACTGCCCCACCGATGTCGGCGGCAACCCACAACAGTTGGCACAAGCGGAGCGTGAACTCGGTCTCGCAAGCTGGAGCATTGTCTTTCAGCAGAGTTATGTGCGCTACGCCGCTGACGAAGTCCTATCACAGCCAGATGACTCACGCTGGCACATGGAGATCAAGCGCTGGGGTGTGCTGTGGCGCGCAATCCGCGACTACGACATCATTCATTTCAATGCCGGTGCCACCATCGCGCCGACCTATAGCGCTGGTGTCCAGGCGAAATTAGCGCAGGCTTCACCAATGGTGCGGTTGTTATACGCGAATTATGCGCGGCTATTCTATTTGCGCGATGTGCCCCTGCTCAAACGGCTCGGTAAAGGCATCGTGGTCACCTACCAGGGCGACGATGCCCGTCAGGGGGATTATTCTCGCAAACACTTCGCTATCACACATGCCAACGAAGTGGCCCCAGGCCACTACACTGATGAAGATGATGAGCGCCGCCGCCGCGCTATCCGCCTGATGGCCCGGCACGCCGATGCGATCTTCGCGCTCAACCCCGATCTTTTGCATGTACTGCCAGAACAAGCGCAGTTCATGCCCTACGCCTCAGTGGATGTCCGCCAATGGACACCTGTTCCGTTTAACAGCGACACAAATCGTCCACTGGTCATCGTCCACGCGCCCACACAGCGCGCGGTCAAAGGCACACAATACGTCATCGAAGCGGTCGAGCGTCTCCAAGCAGAAGGCCAGCCGATAGAGTTTGTGCTAGTCGAAAAAATGTCACGCGAAGAAGCGCGGCGGCATTACGAACGGGCTGATCTGCTCATTGATCAACTGCTGGCAGGCTGGTATGGTGGTTTAGCCGTCGAACTGATGGCACTGGGCAAACCGGTGATCTGTTATATCCGCGAGGAAGATTTGCGGTTCATCCCGGCGGAAATGCGCGCCGAAATGCCCATCATCAACGCCACCCCCGCCACACTTTATGAAGTCCTTC
>JAADYY010000665.1 GCA_010092805.1 Chloroflexota bacterium
GATCTCTGCTACAATCGGGGGTTAATGGACGTGTAGAACCTGAATTGAGCCAACACGATGGGAATCCGTCGCTTTCTAACCCCTAACGATCAACAAGCCGCTGCACCGCGCCGCCGTTGGCGGATCATCCTCGCCATGATCGGGCTGACCGGGCTGGTGAGCCTCGCGTGGATCGGCGGGCCGCTGGCCGCACAGTCGGAACCGGTGGCGATGGTGAGCGCCGAAGTCTGCGCGCCGCTGCTGGAACAGCTATGGACGGTGGCGACCGAAGTCTGCATCAACCGCCCGGAAGGCTTCTTCTGTAACGGCGGCGGCGTGCCGCTGGCCGAGCCGAGCGGCCCAGTGAGCAACGCGCTGGCCGCCACCGGCGCGCTCGTCGAGATCCAGGCGATTGACGCGGTGCGCACCCCGCCGATCACAGCCGAAATTGGCAGCGCCGGGATCGCGTGGCTGCGGCGGTCGGACCCGACGCCGCTCACCGCGCTGCTGGTGGGCGATGTGGGGATGCGCGACATCACCGGGCCGGGACAGGCCGCCTGGCAGTCGGTCGTCTTCGAGACCAGCCCCGCCCCGCCCACCTGCGCCGCCGCACCGTACAACGGCCTCATCTTGCAGAGTCCGCTGGGCCAGCCGACGCGCATCATGCTCAACGGCGTGGTGCTCACGCTGGATGATACCGTGCTGGTGCGCACCGACGGCGCGCAGATCACGTTTATCGCGCTGGCGGGCAATGCAACGGTGCTGGCGCTGGGCCTGGACGAGGCGATCTACCCCGGCCAGCAGGTGCAGGTGCCGTATGACCCGGCCAACCTGGGCGCGCCGACCGGCGTGCCGAGTGTGCCTGCCCCGCTCAACGCGCGGTACGTGGCGCATCTGCCGGTGCCCCTGTTTGATCGCCCGCTGCTGCTGCCGCAGCCGGGGTTCATCAGCACCCAGGGCGCGATCAATCTGCGGACGGAACCGTCCACGCAAGCGTTGATCGTCACGCAGGTGCCCGGCGGCGAGGTGCTGACGCTGCTGGGCCGCAACGAGGCCGGGACGTGGTATCACGTGCGCCGCAGCAACGGCCAGACGGGCTGGATGTTTGCCGAATTGCTGGCGCGCAACGTCGGTGAGATCCGGGCGGTGTATGCCTCAACGCCGCTGCCGCCGCAGCGTCTGGGCGAGATGGGCACACACGCCCGCGTGATCGCGCCCGCCGGGGCCAACCTGCGCCAGGGGCCAGACCTGGTGTTTCCGGCGATCTCCGCGCTGGACAGCGGCACCCTGGTCGAATTACAGGCGCGCAGCCCGTACAGTCCCTGGGTGCGCGTGAACGTCAATGGCGCGGTGGGCTGGCTGGCGCTGATCACGCTGGAGACGCAGGCGTACATCGACGCGCTGCCCGTCGATTGGCTGGCACCGCAGCCGCCCGCCACCCCGACCCCAACCCGCCCGCCGGGATCGTTTGGCAACGCCTTCCCCGAACCCGGCTCAGAGGAGCGTTGACCTCATATGCCGATCACGGGGCGGGGCTGGCTGTGGATCGTGCCGCTGCTGCTGCTGGCGCGCGGCGCACGCCTGCCCGCCCCTGAGTCTGGCGATAACCGCGTGCCGATTCTGGCGCTGACCGTGCCGTGATCAGCGGGGTTTGGAAGCCATCAGGGCGAGAAAGTGGCTCAGGTCGTACAGCGCTGCCTGCGCCGCCGGGCTGAGCGTCGGCAGGAACACATCGAAGCCATGTTCGGCCTGCGGCAGCTCAACATACACCGCTTGATTCCCCTGCCGGGTCAGCCGTGCGGCGTAGCTGCGCACCGGGGCGACGGGCACCGCGTCATCGTGCGCGCCAATCATCAGCAGCGCGGGCGGCATATCCGGGCAGATGTGCGCCACGGGCGAGAACAACTCGAACAGCTGCGGCGCGACTTCCGGCGAGCCATCCAGCAGATTTTCGAGCACAACGCGGTTGTCCGGCACGTCAACGATGTTGCTGAATTTGAGCGCGCCGTAATCGTTGTAGCGGTAGTAGTCCTTGAGATCGACGACCGGGTACATGCCGACGACCCCGCGCACCGATGTATCTACCCGGCGCAGATCCGGCGGTGTGAGGTCACGGTGATCGGCGGTGTAAGCCGTCAGCAGCGCGAGCTGCCCGCCCGCCGACCCGCCGCCAACCACGATCAGGTCGGGATCGACGCCAAAGTGATCGGCGTTGGCTTTCATCCAGGCGATGGCGCGCTTGCAGTCGAAGAGGATGCCGCCCATGTTGGTTTCCGGGTACTGCCGGTAGGCCACATCCATGATCACGTGGCCCTGCGCTGCCAGCCGCCGGAAGATCGGGCGGGTGAGCAGATCCTTGTCGGCCAGCGCCCAGCCGCCGCCGTGCAGATAGACATACGCCAACCCGGACGGCACGACACCGGGCGGGGGCTGCCACAGGTCACACAGCAGGTCGCCGCCGCCGTTGGGCACCTGCGCGTAAATCACATCGCGCTCGAACTGCGGTTCGGGCACCTCTGGCAGCATGGGCGTCCAGCGCTGCTCTGGCAAGCGCGGCAACAGATCCGCGCGGATGTATGCCCGCCACTCCGCGCCGAACACGGCGACAAATGGGTCGGTCGGTGGCGTGATCATGCGGCGCATGTGCCGCCCGGCGATCAGCGCGCCGACCAGCCCGGCCACCACCACGCCGCTGCTGCCCGTCCGCAAGCCATACAATGCGCCGACGACGCCAACCACCGCCCACAGCGGCGCGAGGCCGACCGCCAGCAGCTTGACCGGCGTCAGCAGCGTTGTCCACAGCGGCGAAAAGATCGGTTTGAGCTGGGCCGCCAAGAAGCCGCCCATCACCAACGACAAGTAGGCGAGAAGCCGTCCGAGCGTTTTCATC
>JAADYY010000138.1 GCA_010092805.1 Chloroflexota bacterium
ACATCGCGCATGAAGCCCGACATGATGAAGATCGTTATCGGTAATCCCCACGCGGTATACACCAGAATCAGGGCGAGGATGGTGCCGTGCAGCTCCAGCGTGCGCATGATCTCGATGAGACTGACGGTGCCGAGGCGAATTGGGATCATGATGCCCAACGCGAAGAAGATGTTGAGGAACGTATTCCCGAAAAAGCGATACTCAGAGAGCGTGAACGCCGCCATCGCACCACACAGCAGCACCAGGAACAACACGACCACGATGATCACGAAGCTGTTGAGAAAATATCGCAGAAAATCGGCGCGCAGCAGTACGGTCTCGTAGCCACCAAAGCTGATCGGATCCGGCAGGGCATACGGCTCGCGGAAGACCTGCCGCTGCTCCTTGAATGAGTTCGTCACGACAACCAGAATCGGGAACAGTGCAATAAACGAGTAGAAGATCAGAATCACGTAGCCGAGATAGCCGAATATCCGGTCAATATCGAAGCGGTGTCGCCACGCGGGGCGGGTTGTCTGGATGGGTTGTGCGCGTGTTGCCATAGGATTACGCCTCAGTCCGGACTAAACGGCGCTGGATGTACAGCAGGTAAACAAGAACGACTGACAGAATGATCAGGAACATGACGGTGGCGATGGTGGTGCCCATCGGGAAGTTGGGTTCCTGCGCGCCGCCCGCGCCGAAGGTCGTGCGGAAGAAGAACGTCCCTAGAATGTCGGTGGCGAAATTTGGCCCAGCCAGGCTCCCCTGCATCGTATAGATCAGGGCGAAAGCGTTGAAGTTGCCCACAAACGTCAGAATTGACACCACACCCACCGTCGGCAAGATCAGGGGGAAGCGGATGCGCCAGAACCCCTGCCAGGCGTTCGCGCCATCGACCAGCGCAGCGTCAAGCAGTTCGTCGTCAATGCTCAGCAGCGCGGCGGTGAACAGCATCATCGGGAGGCCAATGAACTGCCACACGGAGACCAGCGCCACCGTGATCAAGGCGGCTTCGGGCCGGCCCAGCAGCGGCGTTGGCAAGCCGAGATTGCTCGCAGGGGTATTCAGAATCCCCCAGATCGGGCTGAGCATCAAACTCCAGGTGAAGCCGACGATCACATACGAGAGCGTTGTGGGCGCGAACAGGATCGTCCGAAAGAGCGGGACGCCGCGCAGCCCACGCCGCGTGAGGATCGTCGCCAGCAGCAGCCCAATCGGATTCTGTACGAGCAGGTGGATGGCGAAAAAGATGAGATTGTTGCGGAGCGCGTTCCAGAACCGTTCCGACCAAAACGGCTCCCCGAAGAGGCGCTCGAAATTCGCCAGGCCCACGTAAACCTGCTGCCCATCCTGAACTTGCACCAAACTCAGCCGCAGCGAGTCCAGGAGTGGGTAAGCCATAAAAATGGTATAGATAATGAATGCGGGCAGCAAAAAAACAACAATGTGAAAGGGGAAGCGCTGGCGCAGCACAGCCATGATGTTGTTCCCAAAATACAAAATGGTGGCAGCCGAAGCCGCCACCAGCGCGTGAGGTTTGAACGAATCGCTGAGGCTTATTCGCCGTCGGGGTACCACAGGTAGGTTTGGAGTTCGGCTGCCATCTCTTCGACGGTCACCTCACCGGCGAAGGCCGCCGGGAACAGACGCCACGCTTCCAGGCGCGGCGAGATTTCGCCACGCGAGAGGTACTGTGCTTCCAGGCGGATGGTGGTGCTGCATTCCTGACGCCAGCTTGCCATTTCCTGCGCCAGCGGGTTGGTGATGTCGATCTCGTAGTCGGAGAGCGAGAAGAAACCCGGCTGTAGGTTGGTGTAGCGTTCTGCAAATTCAGGCCCGGCCACCCATTCGAGGAAGGTCATCACGGCTTCAGGGTGCTCGGTATTCGCGTTCATCCCCAGGCCGATGTCCACGTGATCGGTGACGAAGCATTCCTGACCTGCTTCCGGCACCGGCGGCTTGAAGGCACCCAGTTCGAAGTCGGCGTTGGCCTCGAAGATCGGGATTTCCCACGAACCCGCCGGGAAGATCGCGGCCAACCCAAGCGGGAACAACTGCTGTGTATCAGCGTAGGAGATGGCCTCGAAACCGTCCGGCAGGTATGGTGCCCATGACAGCACGAATTCCATCGGCTCGACAAACATCGCGTCCGTGATCGCCGCATCGCCAGCGAGCAGCGCCTGACGCCCGGCTTCGCCCATGTACCAGTTGGGCGCGTTGCTGTGGAAGCCCATGGTCCAGTTCGTCCAGCCGTCACGGGTGCCCATCGCCAGCGGTGTGATCCCAGCAGCATCGATGGTTTCGAGCAGTGCCGTGAATTCATCGACGGTTGCGGGCACTTCCCAGCCGTTTTCGTTGAACATATCGACGCTGTAGATGAAGCCATGCAGCACCGACGCCATCGGGACGCAATAGATGGTGCCATCATCGGCGATCCAGCCGCTGCGGGCGACATCGCCAAAGTTTTCCAGGCCCGGCGTGTCCGACACATCGGTGAGGTAGCCCTGTTCGTACAACGCCAGGCTGATGTCGAACGGACGGCAGGTCACCAGGTCGGGGCCGCCGCCGCCTTGCAGGGCAACCAGCAGCGACGAGTCATATTCGGTATTGAGCGTCGGCTCGAAGTTGACCTGAATGTTGGGGAATTCCTCATTGAACGCCGCGATGATCGCGTCCCACTGCTCAATGTCTTCGGTTCGCCAACTGCCCATGGTGAGCGTGACGACTTCATCCTGAGCCACCACTGCGCTGATCGAGAGGGCCAAGATCAGCAGCAGGGCCAGCGACAAACAAACTTTCTTCATCTTCATCATGATAGAAATACTCCTGAAGATCAACCGAAACTAAGTGCCCAAGAAAGCGGAAAGCGATACGCAAACTCTACCGCTTACAAATCGAAGATTATAATACTCGATGGCGAAACGAACCGCAATAACTCGTAATCCTTTGCCATGCTGCCGCGATCAATGCTGCAAGCGAACAGGCGCACCGCTAAGCGCCGACTCATA
>JAADYY010000666.1 GCA_010092805.1 Chloroflexota bacterium
GCCGATGTACAGCAGATCGTTGAGGCCGATGCCGCCGCCAGCGTCCGCCGGCTCGCTGACCAGGGTGCGCGGGCCAATCGGGTAAACGTACTCGGCGACTGGGGCGTCGCCCGCCGCCAGATCATATTCGAGGATGCGGGCGGTCGACCCGTTATCGTAGGTGGGGGCGTCGCCATCCTGGATGAGCGCCACTTCGAACGCGGCGTACAGCGTGCTGACATCTTCATTCGGCGTCAGCGACTCAAAGCCGCCGCTGCCACGCGCGCCGCGCGCTTCATCGAAGCGGGGGTCGTAGCGCATCGGATCGATGTACAGGCTGCTGACGTAGTCGCCATCCAGCGTGAAGTTGCGGATGAAGGCTGGGAAGCGGTCGCCCACCGGTTCCGCCGCGATGTAGAGGGTGCCATCAGCGGCCAACACGATCCCTTCTGGATCGAGCGAGCCGTTCGGGAACGGGCGACCATCGATGTCATCGATGAGGACGACATCCTCGAAGGTCACATCACCCTCATCGAGCGTACCGTCGCTGAGATTGACACGCAGGGTGTAGTAGCGTGCGTTGCTCAGGTCATCGGCGATGCCGTAGTAGAGGTCAGCTTCGGCATCATATGCCAAACCGGAGATGCCGCCGACGGTGAACCCACCCACTTCCAGATCTTGCGGGAGCAGCACTTCGCCCAGAAACTCGACTTCGATGCTGCTGGTTTCATGCGCGCTCACGGCAGCGGCGACCATCAGCAGCAGGGCGATCAGGAGCGCAACCAAACGTTTCATCAATCAATCTCCTTTGCAAATCAGGTGTGAACTAAACAGCGAACATTGGCTGGGAAGATTAACGTGATGATGTTAAGGTTGCGCGAAATCACCGGGAAATCCCGATTAAAGACGGCGTCTCGATCCTTAAGGCTGGGCGCGGGATGGTGCCGAACCGTCATGGTGATCAAGCAACGGCCCGGCGTATGATCGGTTCAGCGGTTGCGCCCGTAACGCTCGTGGCTTGATACCCAATCCGACGACGAGATCGCTGCGCCCAGCGACAATTCGCCCGCCAGCACAACACCCGCCACAATTTCGGCGAATCTATTCACCCGGCCCTTGCCATAACAGCCGAGCAGTTCCAGGCATTCGCGCTGAGTCGGAAGGCCGGTGCCGCCGCCGTAAGTCGCCACAATCAGCGAGGGGATGGTGATTGATATGTAGAGGTCGCCCTCCGGCGTCAGTTCTGTGTACAGGATGCCTGCCGACGACTCCGACACATTGGCGACATCTTGCCCGGTGGCGATGAACATCGCTGTGATGGCGTTGGGTGAGTGCGCGCCGTTGTTGTTGGCCCCAGAGAGGAACGCCCCCACATTCGAGACCATCATGTGATAATGCAGGCTTTCCGGTTCCACACGCATATGCTGCATGAGTACATCGCGCTTAATGATGGCTTCAGCGGTCACACGCTTGCCGCGCGTCCGCATGATGTTGATTTGGGACGCTTTTTTATCGGTGGCGAAGTTAGATTCCAGGTAGAAGTGCTTGACTTTGCCCGGCTCGTACTGGTCGAGAATCCAACTGCACGCCGCGAACGTCGCGCGGCCCACCATGTTCTGCCCGGCGGCGTCGCCGGTGGAGTAGTTGAAGCGCAGATAGACGAATTTGTTCGAGAGATAAGGATCGATGTATTGAAGTTTGGCGACTTTGGAGGTGGCCTCGGCGTGCTCGCGGATCTCGGCGATGTTTTTCTCCACCCAGCGCACAAATTCGCGCCCGTTGCGTGCGTCTTCGAACACGAAGACTGGTGCCCGCTGCATGGCATCGCCCACGACTATGCATTTTACACCGCCGGACAGATTCACCACTTTGATGCCACGATTATAGGAGGCGACCAATGTCCCCTCAGAGGTTGCCATCGGAATGAGGAAGTCGCCGATGGCATATTCGCCATGTATCGTCAATGGGCCAGCGATGCCCAGCGGAACCTGCGCGACGCCGATGAAGTGCTCGCAGTTGCCCTGCACCAAATGGGCATCGAATGAGTAGCTTTTTACGTGATGTAACTGCGTCTGGGTGTATTCTTCGGTGAAGTCTTGGCGCTCGTGGATAGCTGCATCGCTGTAGTCGTCCTGCTCATCGCGCGGAATGCGCAGCAGATGATCCACTTCTTCGGTGATGGCGGCTTCGACGCCGAAGCTCAGTTCACCAAATGGTGGGGCTGCGAACGCAATCTCGATCTCATGCTTGCCATGAGCCAGCGGAGCAATCCCTGCGGTGACGCCCAAAATTTTGCGCAGCGGAAAGTCAATGGGGTTGTCGGGGGTGATTTGCGCAGGTGCGAGCACGATGCCATCGCCAAGATCAATGGTGATCTTGTCAAGGGGGACGACCTGACCGTCAATGGCAATCTGGACAACGCCGCCCAATTGAACATCACTCAGGCGGTTCTTGATCGAGAACTGCACGCCAGCAGGCGTGTTTTGCAGGCTACCATAGGTGTAAAGTTGTTTCAATAATAACGTCGGAATCGTAAAAGTCGATGAGTCCATCGGACTACCTCTCATCTCAAAGCGCGATTACAGACAGTGTTTACCTGCCGTTGCCCGATGATTATAGGTTAAATTTTCAAGAAACGTTAGGAAATGCTGCCCATTCAATGGCGCAGCGCTGCCAGCCGCGCACCTCAGCGGGCGTGATCGCGGGTGTGATCGTGGATTTGGATTGGGAGATGAATGGTAAAGGTGCTGCCCATGTCCGGCGCGCTTTCAAC
>JAADYY010000139.1 GCA_010092805.1 Chloroflexota bacterium
AAATATGCAATCCGGCGCGATCAAGCTGTACCTGACGTATCGAGCGCTGCACTACCGCCGCGCGCGCGAAGCGTTGTTCCGTGATGGGAATTACGTGCCGGTGGAGATCGCGGGCAGCAAAGCCGATCACGTGTGTGCGTTTCTGCGCATTCGCAACCATGATGTGGCGCTGGTTGTTGCGCCGCGGCTGCCTGTTGCGCTCACGGCAGGCGAGCTGCATCCGCCAGTTGGGGCTACCGTCTGGGCCGATACACGCTTGATCCTGCCCGATGATCTCGACATCGAGCGGTTTGGGAATGTGCTCACTGGGGAATTGATCCCGGTGACAATGGCGGGCAAGCAGCCGACTGTCCTGGTCGCCGATGTCCTGTCGGTGTTCCCTGTGGGTTTGTGCGACGGTGGTGTCGCGGCGGTTGAAGCTGAAGAAGATCCCGAAGAAGAAGCGTAAACGACATGCCTACGGGAGCCGCTCCACATTGCGAGCGGCTCCGTGAGTGCAGCGTCGCGCGGTGTGCTGTGTTCAAGCGGTGGGGTGGTGGGCTGTATCGCCGGTGTCGTTGCTTGTGGGTGGTGTGATGAGCAGTGGCGGCGCGGCATTAAGCTGTGGTTCGGTGGTCAGTGTTTCACCCGAAGGCAGCGGCTCGCCCGGTTGAGCGGCGCGGGCTTTTTCCCACTCATAACGCAGCAGCGGTGTCATTGCAACGGCCATCCCGCCGAGCAGGTTGCTGATGTTCACAGTGAACGCGAAGGCGACACCGAAGGGCAGCAGCGCGCCCGTCATGCCAACCACACCCAGCCCAACCATGCCGTAAAGCAGCGACCGTGAGAGCTGCCCATATTGATAGCCGTAGGTGAAGAAGGTGGGCAGCCGTTCCAGGTGTTCGTCCATCAGGATGACTTGCGCTGAGTCGGTGGCGACGGTAGATGCGCCGCTCAGCGAGATTGAGACCTGCGCCGTCTGCAAAGCAATCGCATCGTTGATGCCGTCGCCAATATAGCAGACCGTCCGCCCTTGTGCGATCAAATCCTCGATGATCGACGCTTTTTGCTCCGGCAGTGTCTCCGCGTAGTAATGATCGATCCCCAAATCGTGGGCCAATTTGCGTGTCGGCTGTTCGTGATCGCCGGAGATAATGTATGTTTCCTTGATGCCGAACAGCCGCAGTTCCTCAATGATGGCGCGGGCTTCCGGGCGCACTGTCGGCACCAACTCGATAGCGCCGATCAGGGTGTCGTCCACAGCCACCATCACGATGGTGCTGCCTTCGCGTTGCGCGCTGTCTTGCAGCGCGTCAATGTCTTCTGGCACGGCAATCGACTCGCGCTCCATGAAGCGGCGGCTGCCAACGCGAATGCGCTGGCTGTTGATGGTCACATTGAGGCCGAAGCCAAGTTCATAGTGAATGTCGTCAACAGGCGGAATATCGAGCTGCTGCTGGGCGGCGGCCTCCAGAATGGCGAGCGCGATGGGGTGCATCTGGCGGTGTTCGGCTGCCGCCGCAAGGCGCAGAATCTCCGCTGCGCTGTAATCAGCGCATGGATGGACGGCTTCGAGGTGGGGCTGCGTAATCGTTAGCGTGCCGGTTTTGTCGAACACGAGCGTATCGACCTCTGGCAGCGAGTCGAGCGCGCGGCCATCTTTGACGAGAATCCGGTTATCCGTGAGGATGCGAATGTAATTCATCGCCGCCAATGCGACCATCAACGCGGGCAAGCGCCGGAAATGGCCCGTTAGGAACGCGAAACTACCCGCCAACCCCGCGAACGGAAGTAAGAGACTTGCCGCCACAACCGTTGGCAGCACGGTGCGGTCGGCGAATCGTTCGGCGCGCAGTTGTGTTTCGGATTTGCGCCGGATCGACTGGTTGAGGATAGTGCCGATTTGGGCGACTTTGGTGTCTTCGCCCGCGCGCACCACGGTGATGTACAGCTTCCCGCTGATCACGACCGTTGAGGCTAAAACCTCCTCACCAATCCCTTTCTCAACGGGCTGAGCTTCCCCGGTCAGCGCTTGCTGATCGATGGCGGCGAAGCCATCGGCGATGATCCCATCGACGGGGATGGTGTTGCCCGCGGTGACAATCACGACATCCTCGGTTTGCAGCGCGCGGAAGGGGATTTCGATCTCCTGGTCGCCTTCCAGCACCCACACAAACATCGGCTGGTGCTTGAAGACATTCACGACCTGGGCTTGTGTTTCGCCCTTGACGCGATTCATCACCCGGACTGCGCTGAACGCGATCAGCGCGATCACCGCACTGAGGGTCACATAACCGGAGAATAGACCCGCAAGCACAGAGAACGTGGAGATCAGATCAACGGTGAATCTCCGGTGCTTGATGAGCACGATAAAGCCGCGTTTTGGGATCGTGTAAAAGCCGTACAAGATGATCCCGATTGCAACCCAACTGAGTGGGGGAAAGAACAGGTCGCCAATGAGGCCGAGGGCCGCTGCGGTTGATAAGCGAATAACCGAGGAGCGCGTCCGCTGGTACATGACGTTGTATTCGTTGTACAGCGGGTCGGTCGTCAGTTGCGTCGAGAGTTTGTTATAGCGTGGGTTGAGGATGCTCGACCGCCGCGCGCGCCGCACCAGCCCGCCAGCGTAATATCCCAGGGTGCGGTTGCCGTTCAACTGGGCCATCAAGCTTGAAGAGGGCGCGTTCGTGCTCCCCTCATCATCATTCCGCTCGCTGCTGCCCTTGATGCTTGACCGGTTGAGTTTGATCATCTGCTGCCTCTGCGGGTTATGGCGTGATGTGGTAGGTGACAATGACTATTGAACATTGTAACAGCAGCGGCGTCAGGTGTTCAAGCGCCATTCGCGGGCGAGCCTGAGTTATAAACCGCGTTACTAAACCGCGACAACGGCGATTTTCGCATTCTTGTGATGATTGTTTTAAAATATAAAGGTCATTTATAGCACAAATAGCGCAAAAACCACATCGGGATGGGCGAGTTACGCCGTAGCCGCCCTTAGCCGCTGACAAGGACTAATCTATGACGCTACCGTTTGCTGGTGATGACGAATTAGAGGCCATCGCCCAACGCTTCCGTGACACCCTCATCCGCTATCGTAACGTCCCTTTTTACGGTACACTCGGCCCCCAAATCTTAGAAGATCCTGAGATTCTCGGCATCCTGCGCGGTGTGTCCGTCGAAAAGCAGCTCCCGAATTTGCTGTTGGGCGCGGTGCATTATCTGCTGCTGAAAGGGGAGGAGCACCCACTGGCGGATTATTATGTGACGCGCAACGCCTCCCCCAAGCCGCCGGAGACAGCCTACCCGCTGTTCCGGGAATT
This sequence comes from Chloroflexota bacterium, assembly GCA_010092805.1. GTDB lineage: Bacteria > Chloroflexota > Anaerolineae > Aggregatilineales > Phototrophicaceae > Flexifilum. Next base: position 3,303 of record JAADYY010000139.1, read on the forward strand.
TTGCCTGGCGCACGCCGACCGCATCAACCAGATCGCAAAAACGCGCTGGGTGCAGGTCAACGAGGTACAGCGCTGCACCATGTTTCTACCAGCGTTTACCATGGTCTCTGAGCGGGAGAACGGGCAACCGCTGGCGGTGCTGGAGATCGGCTCGAGCGCCGGGCTGCTGCTGCTGTGGGATATGTACCGCTATGATTTCGGCATCAAGCAGGTTGGCCCGGCGGAGGCGGATATTGTGCTGTCATGCAAACTATCCGGCGCACTGCAACCGCCGCTGCCGGAAACTTGGCCGCCGGTCGCTTTACGGTTGGGGATGGACATCGCGCCCGTCGATCTGGATGATCCCGATCAAGTGCTGTGGCTGCGTGCGCTCGTGTGGCCGGATCAACCGGAACGTGCCGAGCGGTTGGATCGAGCGATTGCGCTGGCAAAGCGCGCACGTCCCACTGTCGTCGCCGGGGATGCCAAAACCGATATCGCGCAGATCGCCGCGCAGATCCCAGCGGATGCGCCGCTGGTGATTTTTTATGCGGGCTTGCTGACAACCGCCGCCGATGCCGCTAAACCGCAGATCGATGCGTTGGCGCAGCAGCGTCCCGTCTATGTGGTGGGGATTGTGGGTAAAAAGTTGTATCTGTGGGATTATCAACGTGGCGGTGACCAGCCGATTCTGTTGGCAAATACCTCTGGCATCGGTGAGTGGATCGAGTGGGTGGATGCGGAGACCTCGCCGGGGCCGCTAGCGGATCGTTAGGGTGGGGGACAGCATGTGAGCAGTGAGGCAAAATTGGAAGAAATCCGCGAGCATATTCGGGCGCGCATCGCGCGGACTGGGCCGGAGACGCTCTACGGGCGGTGGGCGACGGGATTACTCGATGACCCGGAGGTGTTGGCGCTGCTAACGGAGACGCCCGAAGAACAGTATTTCAACCTGCTCATGGCGATAGTGCACTATCTGCTGTTGAAGGGGGAGACACATCGCCTGGCTAGATACTACAGCACCGTGACCGCCAACCCACTGCCGCCGGATCACGCTTACCCGGTGTTCCATGATTTCTGCCTGACTCACGCCGACACGATCCGCGCGTTGGCCAACAGCCGCTGGGTGCAGGTGAACGTGGTGGGGCGCTGCACGACACTGCTGCCCGTGTTGACGCTGATCTCGCGGCGGCTCAGCGGTGAGCCGTTCGCGTTTCTGGAGATTGGTTCGAGTGCGGGCTTAATGCTGATTTGGGATCGCTATGGTTATGATTACGGCTTTCGTCAGATCAACGCGACGGCCAGCGCGTTGGTGCTGACAGCGCGTGTTGACGGCAAGTATCGTCCGCCGCTGCCGGCTCAGATGCCGTCAGTTGCAGCGCGAATCGGGATGGACATTCACCCGATTGATCTCGACGATCCCGACGCTGTTGTGTGGCTGGACGCGACCTGGCGACCGGATCGCCTGGATGGCCTGACCGAACGGCTTCGTGTGCAGCAGCGTCAGGCCATTGACAGGGTTCGGCGACACCGCCCGCCCATTGTCGCCGGAGATGGGCGATTTGATGTGAGCCGGGTTGCGGCGCAACTGCCTGCGGATATTCCGTTAGTGATCTTGGATGCCTACATCCCAGAATTTGTGAATGCGGCAGCATTGGCGCAAAGCCGCGAACTCGCCCGGTGGCGGCCCGTTTACCACATCACTATCGATAAGCTGCAGCGCCTCTACCTGGTCGATTATCAAACCAATTCAGGTGAACGGGTGCGGCTGCTGCGCTCTGACCCGGTTGGCAGTGTTTTGGAATGGCTGGACGCGGCGACCGCCGACGGCGCGCTGTGATCTTGGCAGCGGCGCATTTAAGTTGTCTGCTCGTCGTCCAACCCCACGCCCACCGGCAGTCGATCTTGCAGCATGACAGTTTCGCCAATCAGGATCGACGCGGGCACCCCAATATTGGCTGCTTCCGCAAGCTGCGGCAGGGTGGTGAGGGTGCCGGTCACAATGCGCTGCTTGTCGGTCGCGCCCCACTCCACGACTGCCGCCGGGGTGTCTGCGCTGCGCCCACACTCGATGAGCTTAGCGAAAATATGCGGCATCTGCTTCAGGCCCATTAAAATCATCAGGGTGCCATCGAATTTCGCCAGCAGCGCGTAATCCAAATTGGTGGTGGGTTTGGTGGGGTCTTCCTGCCCGGTGATCGCCATAAAACCACTGATCGTGCGTTCTGGGCTGCGGTGCGTGAGCGGCATCCCGGCGTAGAGCGGCACCGAGGTCACGCTGGAAATTCCTGGCACGACCTCGACCGGGATGCTGTGCTCGTGGCAGATCAGCGCCTCTTCATCGCCGCGCCCAAAGATGTAAGGGTCGCCGCCCTTGAGCCGGACGACGTGCAGCCCCCGCTTGGCCCGGTCGATGATCGTCTCGTTGATTTGATCTTGCTTCAATTTGTGCGCGTCTGGTGCCTTGCCCGCGTCGATGATCTCTGCGCCGTCCTTGGCTTCTTCCAGCAAGGAGATTGGGATCAGTAGATCGTGGATGATGACATCGGCGGCGCGCAGACGCTTTAGCCCCTTCAGGGTGATGAGTTCAGGGTCGCCGGGGCCGGCACCGATCAACGTGACTTTGCCACTCATAAGGTATGTCTCCTGGGGTATGTCTGCTGGCTTAGATAAGGGTTGCAACAAGGCTCACGAGATGCGGGGCAAATTGTCCCGTAAGTTCAGCGCTGCGCCGAGCACGGCAATCGATGGAATCGGCATATCTCCCCAACGCTCACGCACTTTCTCCGCCAATGTACTGGCTTTATCGACGAGCACTTCTTGATCGGGGGTGCCGCCCTTGTGAATCACCGCGGCAGCGGTTTCGGGGTCATAGCCCAGCTCCAGCATCTCGCGCAGAATCGTCTCAAGGTCGGCCAATTGCGTCATGAAGAAGACCATCGTGCCGTTAAACTTGGCCTGGCTCTCGCGGTTGATCAGATAGCTGTACTCAGGTTTGACGTAACCCAGGCTGACCATAAACCCAGCGCTGGCGAACCGGTGTGTGAGCGGGATGCCAGCGGCGGCAGTGGCAGCAGCCAACGCCGAAACACCGGGGATCACTTCGACCTCGACGTTGTGTTCCAGGCAGTACAGCGCTTCTTCAGAACCGCGCCCAAATGTGTAGGGATCGCCACCCTTCAGGCGGACAACTTTGAACCCCTGCTTGGCGCGATCCACAAGGAGTTCGTTGATTTGGTCCTGGGTGAGGGTGTCGGCGTGCCGGGTTTTGCTGGCGTCGATCAATTCTGCGCCCTCGGGGGCTTCGTCCAGCAGCGAATGTGCGATGAGCTTGTCGTAGATCACAACATCGGCGGTTTGCAGGTGCCGCAGCCCGCCCACCGTAATCAAGTCCGGGTTGACAGGCCCAGCCCCCACCAGAAATACTTTCCCTGTCATCGTTTCTCCCCCTTCACAAATTATTCTCGGCTTCGCCGGTTGCCATGCTTAGGTGACACGTGTTCAGTTCAAACCAAATACCGTAACACAAAACAACAGCCGCCGTTACGGGCAGCGCGCACAGCGCCACAAAGTATAGCACGATTGGCGGTTTTGCCATGAAGATCGACGAAGGCACCTTGGAGTTACCATTTGTGCCAACTAAACTCAGAAAATGCTATGATGCTAAGGTCGATCATAAACGTTGGAGTATGGAAATGCCCAGGATTACGCAGCGTCGGTGTTTCATCATTGGGCCGATGAAAGATGCGAGTTTAGGGCGTCAAGCGCGCCTCAATAAAATCAAATTCGATGTGATTGAACCGCTGTTGAATGAAATTGCCCAGGAGGAGAACTACCAAATTCAGTACATCGTTGAAAATCCTTATGATTTGGGCGGCAATCACATTATGAACGATGTGATCTACGCCATCGACCGAGCGGATATTGTGATCGCCGATTTGACATTCAGCAATGCCAATGTCTTCTATGAACTGGGCATTACCCATGCGCTTGGACGTCCATGTCTTTCGGTTTTGGAGGCGAGCCAACACTATACCGAGTTTGATATTCGTGCTTACCGCTACTATTCTATTGATATGGACAATAATAAGCATGATGAGGCTAAAAATACGCTGCGCAAGGCGTTGCGCACCGCGCATCGTGATGTCGATTGGTCGCGCTTCGAGAATCCGGTGATTGATTTCTTTCGGGCGCCAATAACCTATATCTCCCCAGCTTATGCGCTGGCACAGGGGTATTATCGAAACTTCGTGCTGCCAGTTGTCGAAGCAATGATCAATCGTAAAGGCAAAGACGCTTTTATCTATGACATTGGTACGACATCTAAGAGCGACCTGCGAGAGGTTTCGGTCGAAGAGACCGATATTTTGCCCGTAGCGGCGCGCTCCAAGCTCAAGCTCAATATTATTATCCCAGAGCGCATTACCTACGCACGACGGGATTATGCTGACCGCTTTCGTGACCAAATGCTGAGCGCGGTGGTGGAAAGCGCGGGGCGCAATTTTACCTGTTGGTATCGAAGTTATGATGACGGCGCAAAAATTGAACTCGTGGACTTGGCGACGACCATGTCCTCTATGCTTGATGCCATTCAACGGCGGATGCGCTTCCCAGCAAACCCAGACTTTGACTCGCCGGAGTGGCGCGAGATCGAAAAACAGGAAGTCGAACGCTTTGTACTCAACCTCCAAATGCTCATCAACGCCCATGAGCGAAATCCGGTATTCAAAGATGCAATCACGATCACACGTTACGATCCCGATACCCCGACTGAGCACATGTGGATCCACAATATTTTGCAATAGTGGCAACGCTTCTCCCGGCACGGCAAAAGTCTAAATTTCGACGGATTATCGCAGTGAGGGCATAATTTGTCATAGCTTGTGATCAGTTGCCACGTTCAGGGGGAGCTTTATGCAGCTTGCGAATTACGATGTGTCGGCGCGTGATGTGCGCACCGTTGGGGACTTCAAGCAGGCCTTTCTTGATCACCTCAATTACACGCGCGGGCAGGATCTACAAACGGCCAGCGTCAACGACATGTATTTTGCGATAGCCTACACTGTGCGCGATTACTTGATGCACCGACGCAGCCAAACGATGGCTGCGTACTACGCTGCCAACCCAAAGGTGATTTACTATTTGTCAGCGGAGTACTTGCTGGGCCGCCAGCTCAGTCAGAACTTGCTATACACCGACACACTTGATCTGGCGCGGCAGGCGATGACCGAACTCGGTCTGGATCTCGATAGGCTGATCGCCGAAGATCCGGAGCCTGGGTTAGGGAATGGCGGTCTGGGACGGCTGGCGGCTTGCTTCCTGGATTCGCTGGCGACGCTGGACATCCCGTGTATCGGCTACGGTATCCGCTATGAGTTCGGCATGTTCAAGCAGTCCTTCGAGGATGGCTGGCAGGTCGAAAGCCCGGATGATTGGCTGTACTACGGAAATCCCTGGGAATTTCCGCAGGCGGATGATATGGTCACGGTCGGACTCGGTGGTCGCACTGAAACCTACACCGATGATCAGGGCAACTTCCGGGTGCGTTGGCTGCCCACACAGACAGTGCTTGGCGAACCGTATCACACCATCGTGCCCGGTTTCCGCACGCGCACGGTGAATATTCTGCGGTTGTGGCGCGCGCACGCCAGCGAGGAGTTTGAGTTCAAACTGTTCGACATTGGCGATTATGCGCGGGCGGTGGCGCAGAAAGTGTACTCCGAAAACATCTCGAAAGTATTGTACCCCAACGACAATACACCGCAGGGCGAATCGCTGCGGCTGCAGCAGCAATATTTCTTTGTCGCTTGCTCGCTCAGGGACATCATTCGCCGCTTCCTGGTGCAGAATAACGATTGGGATCAATTTCCGAACAAAGTTGCAATTCAACTCAACGATACGCACCCTGTCGTCGCGATTCCGGAGATGATGCGGCTGCTGCTCGACGATTATGGTCTCAGTTGGGATCGCGCTTGGACGATCACGATCAATACGTTCTCCTCAACACAGCATACCCTGCTGCCGGAAGCACTGGAAACCTGGCGTATTGATCTGTTTGGGTCGCTGCTGCCGCGCCACCTGGAGATCATTTATGAGATCAACCACCGTTTCCTGGATGACGTGCGCGCAAAGTTCCCCGGCGACGAATACCGTGTCCAGAGCATGTCGATCATCGGCGAGGGGGGGCAGCGCCAGGTGCGCATGGCGAATCTGGCGTGTGTCGGCAGCCATTCGATCAATGGGGTGGCCGAACTGCAATCGAAGCTGCTGCGTGAGCGGGTGCTGCGCGACTTTGCCGAGATGTACCCGGAACGCTTCAACAATAAGACGAATGGCGTCACACCGCGGCGCTTCATGCGGCTGGCCAACCCGCGTCTGGCTGACTTGATTACGTCGCGGATCGGCGACGGCTGGCTGACGGATCTGGAACAGCTGCGTGGGCTGGAGTCGCACGTTCAACAGCCTGACTTCCGGCAGGCATGGCGCGAGGTGAAGCACCAAAACAAGATCGATCTGGCGAACCATATCGGAACCACCCTGGGGATCGCGATCAACCCCGACTCGATCTTTGACATCATGGTCAAACGGCTGCACGAATACAAGCGGCAACTGCTCAAAACGCTGCACATTATCACGCTCTACAACCGCATCAAAGCGAACCCGGATGTTGATCTGCTGCCGCGCACATTCATCTTCGGTGCGAAGGCTGCACCGGGCTACCACGCTGCGAAGATGATTATCAAGCTGATCAATGCGGTAGGCGCGGTTGTCAATCATGACCCGGATGTGCGGGAGCGGCTGAAGGTGGTGTTCCTGCCGAACTTCAATGTGTCGCTTGGTGAGTTGATTTACCCGGCGGCCAACCTCTCCGAGCAGATTTCGATGGCGGGCAAGGAAGCGTCTGGCACGGGCAACATGAAATTTGCGCTCAACGGCGCGCTGACCGTTGGTACACTCGACGGCGCGAACATCGAAATCCGTGATCGGGTGGGCGCGGAAAATTTCTTCCTGTTTGGCCTCACCGCCGACGAGGTGTTTGCGACTAAAGCCAATGGCTATAATCCGTCGGATTATTATCACAGCAATCTTGAGCTGCGCGGCGTGATCGACCGCATCGCGTCCGGCGACTTTGCAGGCGGTGATCCAGGGCGTTTCCGTGAGATTGTGGACACCCTGCGTTACCGTGACGAATACCTGCTGATGGCTGATTATCAGGCGTACATTGAAGTTCAAGATCGCGTTGACGCGGCGTACCGCGATGTGGAGCGCTGGACAGAAATGTCGATCTTGAATACGGCGCGCTGTGGCTTCTTCTCATCGGATCGTTCGATGCAGCAGTACAGCGATGAAATCTGGCGCGTGACACCGGTGCGCGTCAACCCGTAGAACGCTTTGATCGCCCCGCCGCGACCACCTATCGGCGGGGCGTCAATCGATGGGTGGTCGCAGGTTGATAAGCTAGAGTCTTGCTGTTATGTCCAGGTTGGGATAATATTTGCCGACTGCCAAAATGCAAATCCAACGCACGATGGGGAGGTGGCATGTACATTGTTCATGTGCATATTCATGTGAAAGCGGCGGATATTGAAGCATTCCGTGCAGCGACTATCGAGAATGCGCGCAACAGCCGCCAGGAACCTGGTGTCGTGCGCTTCGATTTTTTGCAGCAATCGGAAGATCCAGCGCGGTTCACACTGGTTGAAGTGTACCGCGCGCCAGAAGACGCCGATAAGCACAAAGAGACAGCCCATTACCTCACCTGGCGCGAGACCGTCGCTGACATGATGGCGGAGCCGCGCGTGGGGGTGAAATACAGCAACATCCACCCAGTGGATGCTGAGTGGTAAGCCTCCGATAAACGCGCGCCATGCAAACTACAGAGAGTCAGTTCAACTTTAGACGGGTCTTGCCGATTTTTAGCCTCGTGTTCGTCGATGTGCTCGGCTTGACGGTGATTCTGCCGCTGCTGCATCTGTATGCGGCGGTGTATGGGGCGTCAGCGCTGGAAGTGGGGCTTGTGGCGGCGGCGTTCCCATTGGCGCAGTTGATCGGCGTGCCGATGATGGGCGCGCTCTCGGATCGCTTTGGGCGCAAGCCGCTGCTGCTCATCAGCCAGGTGACAACGTTTCTCAGTTTCATCATGCTGGGGTTGGCGAATTCGCTGCTGCTGGTCATCCTCTCGCGTGTGATCGATGGGCTGTTCGGTGCCAATCTGGCGACGGCGCAGGCGGCCATCAGCGACATCACAACCGACGAGAACCGCGCGCAGGGGTTGGGCCTCACCGGGGCGGCCTTTGGGTTGGGGTTCATCCTGGGGCCGGCGATTGCCATTGGCACACTGGAGGTTTCCGGCAGCTTGGCGACCCCGGCATTCGTCGCGGCGGGTTACTCGTTAATTTCCATTGTGCTTACGCTGTTCGCATTCAAAGAGACGCTGCCACCCGAACGGCGCGGGCGCGCCATTCAGGGGGTGCGTGCGCCGGGGCCGTTGATTGTGCTGCGCTATCTGCGGCTGCCGCTGGTGGGCGTGCTGCTGCTGATCATGTTCTTCCAGCAGGTGATTTTCTTCGGCTTCGAGAGCCTGTTGGGGCTGTTCAACCTGACGCGCCTGGGGTTGCTGGGGCAGGGGAACGCGCTGATCTTTATCTACATCGGCCTGATTCTGCTGATTACGCAGGTGCGGCTCATTGGGCGCTGGACGCGCAAATACGGTGAACGGCGTGTGGCATCATTGGCGTTGGCGCTGCTGGCCATAGGGCTGGTGCTCGTCGCGCTGACCCCGGCACAACCGCACCCGCTGTATGTGGAGCGCCGCGCGATCAACGAACTGAGCGCCCAACTGCCCGGTAGCACCGAGGCGATTGTCGGTTCGCTGGCCGTTGATTTGCCGGAGGATGCGGATCGGGGGTTGGGCGGGGTGTTGTGGTTGCTGGTGGCGGTAGTGCCGATTGGCATTGGGTCGGGCTTGATCCGCCCTAGTTTGAACAGTCTGCTGACCAAAAGTGTCTCGGCAGACGAATACGGCGGCATTCTGGGCGCGAGCGCCGCAATGGTGAGTTTGGCGAATGCCAGCGCGCCTATCCTCGGGGGCCTGGTCTTCCAGCGCTTTGGAGCGGCGGCACCGTTTTTGCTCGGCGGTTTGCTGATGGGTGGGGTGCTGCTTGTGAGTCTATCGGCGCTCAGGCCGCTGGCGCATCGTCAGGAGGTGCCGGCGGAGTCGTGATCATAAGCGACGTGCCCGAATTTATCTCGGCATTATCTTTTTTTCAGAGAAGAGTGACGGTATAATAATCGGAGCGTGTTCCGGGTTTTAAATAA
>JAADYY010000140.1 GCA_010092805.1 Chloroflexota bacterium
CTGAACCGATTATAGCCGAACCCCAACTGGGGCAATCCCCCAATTTTTGGCGTTTGACAACAGCATCACATTCGCTTAATAGCGGCGCACCACCGATTTATAGACGGTCGGCTGGCGGTTCTGGATGAGCTGGAATTCCTCGCGGTAGCGGCGCACATCATCAAGATCGATGCGCGCGACGGCAAACCCTTCCAGCGGCTCGCCCGTGTCCGGGTCGGTCTCGCCGGAGAGCGTCGCGTGGATTTGGCCGCGTGGGCCAACCACCATGCTCTCGCCACCGAACGTTAGAGTCACATCCTCGCCCACACGATTCGCACCGACGACATAGACGGCGTTTTCGTAGGCACGGGCACGCAGATACGTCTTCCATTCATCGACGCTGGCTGCTTCCCAATTCGCCATCACACACAGAATCTCGGAGCCGTCGAGCACCAAACTCCGCGAGACTTCTGGGAAGGCCAGATCATAGCCAACCATCATGCCCAGCGTGCCGATCTCGGTATCGACGACGGGCATTTTGAAGCCCTCGCGGAAGGCCATGCGCTCCTCACCGCGCAGATGGATCTTGTTGTACACTTCCAGCAGGTCGCCGTCTGGCCCCACCAGCACCGCCGAGTTGTACAGCACACTTTCGACGCGCTCTTTCGTCACCATGCCGAACGCCACATAGACGCCGTGTTCGTTCGCGCGCTGCGAAAGCAGGTTGACCGTCGGGCCGGGCACACGCTGCGCTAGCTCGGTGAAGCGCAGACCGAGTTCATAGCCGCTGGTGATCAGTTCCGGGAAGACGATCAGATCGACTTTCTGCTGAGAGGCGATGTTGGAGATCATCTCCGACATTTTAACGAGATTATCCTCCGGCTCGCCGAGACGGGGTTTCATCTGCACCGTTGCGATGGTTACTTCACGCATGGGTTGTCCTTCAAATGAGTTTCGCGGTGAACAAGACGCTGTGAGCGGTCGGTGGTTGGCCTCGCCCGGATGATCGCCGATTTCTATTTACATTGTAATCGATCAGGTTCGGTTTTTCACGACCCGCGCCGCAATCTTTCCAGCACAGCCTCTAGGCGCGGGGGCAGCGGAGACTCGAAGCACAGCCGCTCGCCACTGCGCGGGTGATCAAAGCAGAGTTCAGCGGCGTGCAAAAATTGCCCGTCGCGCATCAGCCGCTGTTTACGCAAGCCGTACAGCCGATCCCCGACGACGGGTGTGCCGATGAACGCCAGGTGCACACGAATCTGATGGGTGCGCCCGGTCAGCAGCTTGACGCGCAGCAGCGCCCGCCCGTCCGGGAGCTGCTCGATGAGTGTGAATTCGGTGACGGCGGGCCGGCCTTCGCGGCGCACCGCCATTTTGCGGCGGTAATCCGGGTCGCGGGTGAGCGGCGCGTCGATGCGCCCGACGTTGGTTTTCGGCGTTTGCTCGACGAGCGTGAGATAGATTTTATCGACCGTACGCGCCTGGAACTGCCGCATCAGGTTGTGCAGCGCCTCGCCCGTCAGCGCGGTGACGATCAGGCCGCTGGTGTCCTTATCGAGCCGATGCACGATCCCGCGGCGTTTGGCGGTGTAATTCATGTTAGCGAGCTGTGGATAGCGCCCCAGCAGCCCGTTGACCAATGTGCCGGTTTCGTTGCCCGCGCCGGGGTGCACGACCATCCCAGCGGGCTTGTCGATCACAGCGATGTCGTCGTCTTCGTACACGACGTTGAGCTGGATCGCTTCTGGGGCGACAGTCGTGTCATCCGCCGGGGGATCGGGCATTTCGATGGTGATGCGTTCGCCGCCTTTCAGCTTGACGCCCGGTTTAACGGCAACGCCATCAACGGTCACCGCTCCTTCACGGATGAGCGCCTGAATCTGCGAGCGGGTCAATTGCTCACCAACCTCCGTGACGATCAATTTGTCGAGCCGTTCGCCGTCGCCGTCGGCAGTGAATTCGATCTGCATGTCGGTTTACCTGCGCTGCGCCTGAACCTGCGAATGATAGCACAAATGGTCTAGTGTGGCAAGTGTCGATATGTAAGCTGTTCGTGAATAAAGGCACGAACGGTAACGTTGACTGCAATACAAACTTTGCTATAATATAAGTTATTCACCATATCTTTATCAACAGGCAGGAGGGTTTCCCTGGACGCGCTAGATTTCGCCCGCGATATAGTCGACTCGGTTGAAGACAAGAAAGCCGAAAATATCGTTCTCCTCGATTTACGCCCCGACGCGATTATTGCCGATTTTTTCGTCGTGTGCACCGGCACCAGCGACCGCCAGATCAAGGCGCTGGCTGAGGGAGTGCGCGAGGCGATCAAAGAGAAACATGGGACGCTGCCCCACTCGGTGGAAGGCCAGGCGGACAGCGGTTGGGTCTTGATGGATTACAGCAGCGTGATCGTCCACATCTTTGCCGAAAGTGAGCGCCGCTTCTACGATCTGGAAGGGCTGTGGGCCGAGGCCAACGTGCTGGTCAGCATCCAGTAGGGCCAGGAATCATGCGGCGAGGTTGAGACGCAAAGAGCAGCGCTGCCCTTTGCGTTTTTGATCCCGCTTGGCGGACGCGCGCGACCTACTCGAAGATCCAGCGGTCGGTGGCGCGTTCCCAACTTGCCAGTTCCGATTCGACGAAGAAGTTGGCAACCTCGATTTGGCCGTTCTCCACGCTGTCGGAGCCATGCACCAGGTTGCGCCCGATCTCGAGCGCGAAGTCGCCGCGAATGGTGCCGGCTTCCGCTTCGACGGGTTTGGTCGCGCCGATGGTCTTACGCGCCGCGGCGATAGCGTCGGTGCCTTCCAGCGCGATCACCACAACGGGTGACGCGGTGATGTATTCCACCAGCCCGGCGAAAAACGGGCGCTCACGGTGCACGTCGTAGTGCTTTTCCGCCAGTTCGCGCGAAACTTGCATAAACTTCATGCCAACGATGCGCAGGCCGCGCTGCTCAAAGCGGCGCAGGATCTCGCCAGTGAGGCCGCGCTGTACGGCGTCGGGCTTGATGATGATGAGGGTGCGTTCCACGAAAATCTCCCTTATTGGCGTAGAGGCCGATTAGTCAGCGCCCAAGTATGATCGAGATCTGCGGGAACGGCAAGAAAAAAAAGCGGCGCGCCAGCGTGGGTGGCGCGCCGCTTCCGGCGTGAATTGCGTGCGGTAGCGGCGGCTTACAGGTGGTTGAGCGCCTCGCGGTACGTGTTGAGCGCTTCCTGCAGGCGGCCCTGACGCATCAGGCCGTCGCCGAGCACCCGGAAGATTGCCGAGGTTTCGCGGTTATCACGTGCCAACCGCGAGAGATCATCAACCACAACATCCAACTCCTGATTCGCGCGGATGAGGGCTTCATATTCGAGCAGGCTGCTGTCCAAATTGCCCGCTTGCACTTGGCTGCGCGCGCTTTCCAGCGAAGCCGACCCGGTGAATTGCGGCTGCGGCGTTGGCGGCGCGACGGGTGGCGCAGGCGTCGGCACGGGCTGGGGTTCTGGCTGCGGCACAGGTGTTGGTGGCGCGGCCTCGACCACCGGCTCGCTGATCACGTCCGGCTCCTCAGCCGAAATCGCCAGCATGGCGGCGGTGATCTCAGCGTCCTCTTCGCCGGGGAGCGTTTCGGTGAGCCAATCCGGGATCGCGTCTGGCGACACGGCGGCTTCGGCTTCCTTCAGCCAGTCGGGGATCTCTTCCTGAGTAGCCCGCGCTTCTTCGTCGATGGGGGCTTCCGCAACGACCGCAGCGGGGTCGGCGGTGGCGGCACCACCGTCCAACGCCCAGGTTGGGACATCAACGGGGCGTCCGGGCGTCAGATCCGTTTCATCCGGCAGATTCGCCTCTGGCAGTTGCTCGTCTTCTTCACCGGCCATCTGCTCGACCGCCGCGATCCGCGACGGATCGTTGATGTTGCGTTCATACCAATCCGGCACCTGCGCAATATCGACCGCGCCATCTTGATGTTCGGAGTCGAACGCTTCCACCCAGGGATCGTTGGTATCCACCTCGACTTCATAGGGCTGAACGTCGTCTTCGGGCGCGAACTGCGGCACCCCCGCCGCCAGATCGGGCGCTTGGCTTTCGGCGAAGATGCTGGAGATGTCCGGCGAGTCCGACCCGACAGCATCTTCTTGCAACCAGTTGGGCATGTCGGCGTTGGGCGGCGGGGGTGTCGGCGTCTCGGCTGGCGGCTCGAAGAGGCTTTCCAGCGGCGGCTTCTGATCGTCGCTGGGCGGGGCGGCCTCCATCGTGGGCGGCGGCCCGAATTGCTCGACCAGCCAATCCGGCAGATCGCCAGGTTGTGCCGGTGCGTCAGGATCGACCAGCGGCAGGTCGCCCATGTCCTCCTGAGACAGCAGCTCGGTTTGCTGCTGTTCAAGCCAGAACTGCATCTGCTCGCGGGTGGCTGTGCCGTTGGCAATCGCCGTGTTGATCGCTTCCAGCGACATGCTATCTGCGGGCGGTTCGGCTGCTTCAGGCTCAACCGGGATCGAGTCGTCTGTCAGATCTGGCGTGAACCCTTCGCCGAACTCTGCCGGAAGAGCTGCGGGCGCATCGCTGCCGAGATCGCCAAGCAGATTTTGTTCAGCCAGCGAGGCCAGGAAATCGTCTGGGTCTGCCGATGGGGGTGGCTCTGCGGGCGAAGCGCCGGGCGTGGGTGCAGGTTCGCGCGCTGGTGTTTCCGTCGGCAGGTCCAGCATGAAATCTGACAAATCCGTCGGTGTGTCGCCGAAATCCAGGTTGGCTTCGGTGGTGAGTTCTTCGGTTTTGGCCCCCTGCTGTTTCGCCAGCGTCTCCAACCACGCAATCGGATCAGTGCCCTCCGCAAACGGATCATCTGGGATAGGCTGGGGCGCTGCGGGCGTGGGTTCCGGTGCGCGCGGTTGCGCTGCGGGTGGCGCGCTGTCTGGCGGGGCGGTTTGCTCGGTTGTGCCCTGGCTGCGTGCCAGATCTTCAAGCCACGACATCGGGTCAACCGCACCTGCGCTGCTCGCGTCGGCTTCCGTGCTCGCCGAGAGATCAAGATTAAACAGACTTTCGTCCTGGTCGGCTGCCAGGCCTTCCAGCCACGCGAGCGCATTTTGATCGACCGGGGCTGATGGCGGCTGTGCAGGGGGTGGCGGCGGCGGTGGTGCAGCCGGGCGCTCCTGCGGTGGCTGCTGAGCAGGCGGCTGCGGTGGCGCAGGCCGTTGTGCCGCAGGCCGCTGCTGTTGCGGCTCAGGGGGTGGCGGTGTCGGTTGAGCGGGC
>JAADYY010000667.1 GCA_010092805.1 Chloroflexota bacterium
CCCCCACCGTCGAGGTGGCGCATGAAGCGCTGATCCGCGAGTGGCGGCGGCTGCACGAATGGCTCGATGCCAGCCGCGCCGATGTGCGCTTCCAGCGGATGCTGGCGACGGCGGCCTCTGAATGGGAGAAAGGCGACCGCGACCCCAGCTATCTGCTGAGTGGGGCGCAGTTGGCCGCCTATCTGGAGTGGCACAACACCTCAGACTTGGCGCTGACGCCAGAAGAGGCGGCCTTCCTGGACGGCAGCCGCGCCGAACGCGAACGCCAGGAAGCGGCGGAACGCGCCCGGCGCGCCCGCGAAACTGCGCTCGAAGCCCGCTCGCGCTCGCGGTTGCGGGTGCTGGTGCTCGTCATGATGATGGCGACCTTGATCGGCTTGGGGTTATCGACCGTCGCGTTCACCGCCAGCAACAACGCCGAGATCGCCCGTGCAACCAGCGACTTCAACGCCGAGATCGCGCTGGCGGCGCAGGCGACCGCCGAGCGCAGCGCGCTCCAAGCGCAAAGTTTGGCGCTGGCGGCGGGGGCGCAGCAGTCGCGCGTCAACGGCCAGCCGGATATAGCGGCGGCGCTGTCGGTGGCGGCGTTCCAACTCGACCGCAGCTCCGGCGACTCACAGCGCGCGCTGGTCGATGCGGCTGCGTTCTCGCAAATCCGCAGCCGCCTTTCAGGGCACGCTGACAGCGTCTGGGGCCTCGCCATCAACCCGGAGGGCACGCGCGCGCTCTCCGGGTCGGCGGATACCTCGTTGATTTTGTGGGATCTCGACGCGGACTCGCCGACGTTCGGCCAGGTGTTGCTGCGCCTGGGCGCGACCGAACAGCGCGGTCACAGCGACACGGTGCACAGCGTCGCCTACGGCCCCGACGGCCTGTGGGCGATCTCCGCGTCGGCAGACGAACGGCTCATCCAGTGGAACCTTGACCCCGACTCTGGGTTGTACGGCGAACCGCTGCGCGTTTTTGAAGATCCTCAGGGGCACACAGGCCCGGTGCAGACCATCGCCATCAGCCCCGATGGGGAGTGGGTGCTGTCGGCGGGCGATGACGCCCTCGTCATCCTCTGGGAGATCGCAACCGGCGAACCCGTCTGGGTTGAGGAGGCGCACCGCGCCCCGGTGCAGAGTGTCGCCTTCAACCCGGAGGGCACCCGCGCCGTCTCGGTTGGGTTCGATATGATGCCGATTTTGTGGGATGTCGATCCGGAATCGCCTGAATTCGGCAGCGGGTTCCCGATTGGCCCCGAACCAGATGAAGAAGACTTCGACGAGATTCGCCACACCGATTGGATCTGGAGCGTGGCCTTTCATCCCACCGAACCCGGCTACGTGCTCACCGCGTCGGGCGATTCCACGCTGATTATGTGGGATGTGGATGAAGAGTCGGCGTATTTCGGCGAAGCGGTGGGCCAATACATCGGCACCGGTGCCGCCATTTCGACCGCCGCGTTCAGCCCGGACGGGTCGCAGATCATCTCCGGTTCGTTTGATAACACCGTCGCGCTGTGGGATACCGACACCGCGCAACTGCTCCAGCGCTTTGAGGGGCACACCGATTGGGTGGAAGCGATTGCCTTCACCCCCAGCGGGCGTGAGGTGCTCTCGACCTCGTTTGACCAAACCCTCATCCTGTGGGATGTGACCACCGAAGACATTCTCAACCGCTACACTGATCACTTTGGCCCCGTCCACAGCGTCGCCTACAGCTCGGATGGCCGCAACGCGATCTCGGCGTCCGGCGATGGCACCCTCATCTGGTGGGATACCCTCACCGGGGACGTGGTGCATCACCTGGCAGGCGGGCACCAGGAGCGCGTGTGGTCGGTCGCCATCAGCCCCGATGACCGGATGGCGGTCAGCGGCGGCTTCGATAACCAGATCATCTTCTGGGATCTGGCGACCGGGGATCTGATCCGGCGGATTCCTGCCGAGGACTCTGGGCACACCGACTGGATTGGCGATCTCGCCTTCAGCCCTGATGGGGCGCGGGTGCTGGCCGCCTCGTTCGATAAGACGATGACGCTGTGGGATGTCGCTAGCGGGCGGCGGCTGCTGCGCATGGATGAGCACACCGACAGCGTCTACGGGGTGGCGTTCAACCCGGTCAACAACGGCATGACGGCGGTCAGCGGCGCGCGCGACGAACGCCTGCTGCTGTGGGATCTCGACCCGGACTCGCCGACCTACGGCCAAATCGTGCGGCAGTACGGCGGGCACAATTCGGCGGTGTGGAGCGTGGACTTCAGCCCAGACGGCACGCAGATCATGTCTGGCGGGCGTGATGCCTCGGTGATTTTGTGGGACGCCGAGACCGGCGCGATGATCCACCGCATGACCGGGCACACCAACGCGGTGGTCAGCGTCGTCTTCGCGCCCGATGGCCAGGGCGCGCTCTCGGCGTCCTGGGATGAAACGCTTATGCTGTGGGATCTACAAACCGGGCTGCCGCAGCGGCGCTTCGTGGGCCACCGCGCGCGCGTCTGGAAAGTCGCTTTCAGCCCAGCCGGGGCCACCGCGCTCTCCGCCTCCGACGACGCCACCCTGATCCGCTGGGATGTGGCCCCCTACGACAACGACCTGCTCACCTGGGTGCTGGACAACCGCTACATCCCCGCCCTGACGTGCGAGCAGCGCGCACAATACAATCTGGATCTGTGCGACGAGGCCGGCGGCTTCCCCACCAGCACACCGCACGTCACGTCAACGCCGACGATGCCCCCGCGCCGCATCGATGATCGTGCGCCAGCCCCGCGCTTCGGTGAGCGGCGGCCCCCGCCCCCCACACCGAACGGCTGAGTCAGGAGCGCGCTGCTGTGAATGTTGCTGGGGTCCTGCTTGTGGGCGGCTGTGCGCTGTTTGTGCTGGTGGTCGTGGGGCTGCAATCGCCCAACCCCGCCATCCGGCGCGGGGTGAATCTGCTGGTGAGTGCGGCGCTGTTGGCGCTGCTGATGACCGTGGAATGGTTTTTCATTGGGTACTTGCAGGCCGCCATCGACTCCGCCATCGGCGTGTGGTTGTTCGCCCACCCTGCGCTGGTGCTGGCCGGGCTGGTCGTGATCTGGGTTGGGTTGGTGATCTGGCTGGTGGTCGAGCGCCGCCGGGCGCGCCCGCAGCAAGATCAGCCGCCGCGTTCGCTGCCTGCGGATCGGGGCGATCAGACCGCCGCCGACTGATCCGCCGGATCCGCATTGCCGTGCATGGATTTCTGCGCTACCATACCCGCACTGTAACGCGCACGTGCGCTTTCTTAATATAGAATAGTGGAGCGATTTTCGGATGAATAAGCTGTTTTTACGTGTGCTAAGCGCCATGTTGGTGCTGGTGTTGGTGGTGCCCGGTTCGCTGCTGGCCCAAGACGAGATGGCCCAGATGGGCGACGATATTGTTGAAGCGTGCCCCGCACCGCAGAACCTGCCGGATACCGTGACGATTGGCGCGCTGTTCACCCTCAGCGGTGGGGCGTCGGTCTTCGGGCAGGTGCAGCAGTTGGGCGTGGAACTGGCCGTCGAAGAGATCAACGCGGCGGAGTACCTGGGCCAGGGGCGCGTGCTGGAAGTGATCTTCGAAGATTCGGCCAGCGATAACACCCAGGCGATCAACGCGATGGTCAAGCTGGTGGAAGAAGACCGCGTGACTGCGGTGCTCGGCCCGACGCTCTCGCGCGAGGCTTTCTCCGCCGACCCGGTCGCGCAGGACGCCGGCACCCCGGTGATGGGCGTGAGCAACACCGCCACCGGCATCACCGACATGGGTGAGTTTGTCTTCCGCAACAGCCTGCCCGAATCGGCGGTGATCCCCGGCACGGTGGCGCAGGCCGCCGAGATCCTGGGCATCAACAGCGCCGCGATCATCTATGCCAACGACGACGATTTCACCGTCAGCGGCTTTGATGTCTTCGAGCAGACGTTTGCGGATCTGGGGATCGAGGTTGTGGGTGTGGAGACCTACGCAACCGGCGATGTCGATTTCAACACGCAGTTGACCAACATCATCTCCGCCAACCCCGACTTGATCGCGATCTCGGCGCTGGCCGTCGAGGCGGTGCAGATCATTTTGCAGGCGCAGTCGCTGGGCTATGAAGGCGCGCTGATGGGCGGCAACGGCCTCAATTCGCCCGCCGTGCTCGAACAGACGGGGGACGCCTCCGAAGGGCTGATCGTGGGCGCGGCCTGGAATGTCGCCGCCGATAACCCGCTGAGCGTCGCTTTCATCGACGCCTACGAAGCTGCCAACGACCTGCTGCCTGATCAGTTTGCGGCGCAGGCGTACACGGGCGCGTGGCTGATGGCGACCGCCATTCGCTGCGCCGACTCGGTCGATGGCGCGGCGGTACGTGACGCGCTGGCAGGCATCACTGACTTCGATACGCCGCTGGGCCTCTTCAGCTTCGATGAAGACCGTAACCCCGTCCACGATCCGGTCGCGCAGGTGAATCGCGGCGGGGCCTTCGCCGTGCTCACCGCCGAAATGATGGACGACGAAGGCTGATCAACCCGACGCTTTGACGTTCGGCCCTCATCCTAAATCCCTCTCCCGACCGTGCCGGCAGCACGGGGAGAGGGACTCTGCCACCGTCAGCCAATGGGTCAGCGGTTCTGCCAGACCGCGAACCCGATCACAGCGCTGGATCATAGAGCCGGATCATAGATGGACATCAACGTACCGCAGCAAGTCGTCAACGCCATCGGGTTGGGGTCGGTGTACAGCCTGTTCGCGCTGGGCTATGCGCTGGTCTTCAGCGTGCTGGGCGTGCTCAACCTGGCCCACAGCGCCGTCTTCATGTGGGGCGCGTTCATCGGCCTGATCACCGTGACCGAACTCGATCAGCCGCTGTGGGTGTCGCTGCCGGTGGCGATGGTCGTCACCGGGGTGTTTGGCATCATCCTGGAACGGATCGCGTTTGCGCCGCTGCGCCGCCGCGGTGCGCCGCGCATCTCCCAGTTGATCAGCAGCATCGGCGCGTCGATCTTTCTGGTGAGCCTGGCGCAGTTGGTGTTCGGCTCGCAGCCGCAGCGCTTCCCTATCGGCCTCATCCCCACCGACCCGATTCCGGGGCTGCCGTTCCGCGTCACGCCGATTCAGGTTGTCATTCTGGTGGTGGCGCTGCTGCTCATGGCGCTGCTGCAATTTCTGGTGATGCGCACGCGGCTGGGCCAGCGGATGCGGGCGGTGGCGTTCAACCAGCGGACGGCGAGTCTGCTGGGCATCAACGTCAGCTCGATCTATCTGCTCACGTTTTTTATGGCGGGGGCGTTGGCCGGGGCCGCCGGAGTCCTGTATGGCTTGGCGTTCAGCTCCATCACGCCGTTCATCGGTGAACCCATCGCGCTCAAGGGGCTGACGGTGATCGTGCTGGGCGGGCTGGGCAACATTCAGGGCGCGCTGATCGGCGGGTTTGTCGTCGCTGGGCTGGAGGTCTTCAGCATCGCCGCCGGGGGCAGCAACTACCGCGACGCGATTGTTTTCTCGCTGCTGTTTTTGATCCTGCTGGTGCGCCCGCAGGGCTTGATCGGCCAGCGCGATCAAAGCCGCGCCTGATCCGCTTCTTATGTGACAGTGTAATCGACCGGAGATGGCCTGATGATGGAATTGTTGAGCAGCCTGAATATCACCGAGAGCGTGATTCAGTTCATGCTCATCAACGCGATCCTCGGCCTGAGCATCTACCTCACGCTTTACACGGGCATGTTTTCGCTGGCGAACGCCGGGTTCATGGCGATTGGCGCGTATACGGGCGTGATCCTCACGCAGCGGCTCGATATGCCGCTGCTCGTCGGGTTGGTGGGCGGCATGGCGCTCGCTGGGCTAATCGCGCTGCCGATTGGGCTGCCCGTGCTGCGCCTGCGCGAGATCTACCTCGCCATTGCCACGATTGGCTTCGGCGAAGTCGTGCGGATTCTGATCCTCAACTTCGACCCGCTGGTGAGTTCGATCATCGGGCAGGACGTGCTGATCACGGAAGGCGCGCTCGGCATCAAGCGGATCCCGAAGCTCACCGAAACATGGCACCTGATACTGTTCGTCGTGCTCACCAGCTACTTCATCATTCGGCTGCACCGCTCACGCTTCGGGCGGGCGATGGCCGCGATCCGGCAGGATGAGCGCGTGGCGGCCAACATGGGCATCAACGTCGTCTATGTGAAGAACGCGGTGTTCATCCTCAGCGCGATGCTGGCGGGCGCGGCGGGTGTGCTCAGCGGCCACCTGACGCGCATCATCAGCCCGGACGGCTTCGGCTTCGATCTCGTCGTCAATATTCTGGCGTTCGCGGTGCTCGGCGGCACCTCGACGTTCGTTGGGCCGATTGTCGGCGCGGTGGTGCTCACCGGCTTGCCCGAAGTGCTGCGCGAATTCCGGCAGTATCGCGGCGTGCTCAACGGCTTGATCCTCATGCTGATGATCGTCTATGTGCCCGGCGGCCTGATCAACCCGGCGGGCTGGAGCCGGCTGTGGCGGCGGTTGCGCCAGGGTCGCCGCGACGACCCCGATCCCGACGCGATCCGCACCACGACCGAAATCCGCCGCCCCGAAGAGACCTGACGCCGCTCGCCCCGCTGCCTCTGGATCGAGGCGGGCGGCGGCGCATGGATCAGAGCAGGTTGTAGAGGCGCATCTGGCGTTCGCGGGCGGCGCGCATCTGCTCGACGCGCTCCGGTTGTGGGTCGAGACGGTGGCCCAGCGGCGGCGGGTAATCCGTGAGCTGGCATTGGCTCTGCGCGGCCATCGCCAGAATCGCGGTGCCGCGCGCGGTGATCTCGTGCTGGCGCGCGATGTACAGCGGGCAGTTGATGGCGTTGGTGATCATTTGCGCCCAGGCGGGCGAGGCGCGCAGCGCGCCGCCGCTGGCGACGACAATCGGGTGGGTGTGGGCGGTCGCCTCCAACTGCTCGCTGATCAGCGAGAGCCGCAGCGCCACCCCTTCCAGCGCGGCGTAGAGGATGTCCATCGGCGTCGTCGACAGCCGCAGCCCAACGATAGCGCCCGTCGCGTCGGTTTTCCAGCCGGGGCTGCGCTCGCCGCCCAGCAGCGGCAGAAAGGTCAGGCCGTGCGTGTCTGGCCCGCGCCGCGCCAACTCCGCCTCTAAATCGCCGATGCCGTCCATCAGCAGCGTTTCGCGCGCCCAGCTAAAGATGTTGCCGCCTTCGCTGGTGGCCCCGCCGATAAGGTGACGGCGCGCGTCGACGCGGTAGCTCCACAGCCCGTCGGGGATGGTGGGCAGGGGTTCGCCGGTGACCATGCGCAGCGCCGCCGTCGTGCCGACCGTCAGCGCCACTCGCGACGGATCGGCGCAGCCAGAGCCGATGTTGGCCGCCGCCCCGTCGCCGACTGCCAGAAAAAACGGCACGTTCTGCAACTGCGGCCAACGCTGGGCATACGGCTTACGCAGCCCGCTACGCGCATCTTTGTAATCGGCCAGCGGCGGCAGCACCGCTTTGTCCAGTTCGAGGATGTGCAGCCAGTCGGCGTCCCAGTCGAGCGTCTCGCGGTTGAGCAGGCCGCTCCAGGCGGCGGTTGAGTAGCTCATCACCGCGTCGCCAAACCAGCGCAGCATCAACAGCGCGCCCAGATCAACCCACTGCCAAACATTGGCGAACTGTTCGGGTTGGGTGCGGCGCAGCCAGCGCAGCCGCCCCGGGTGATAGGCGGTGTGGTGGGGGCAGCCTGTCTGCTGGTGCATGGCGCTTTCGTCGATGCGTTCGGCCAGCGCCGCCACATCTTCATGGCTGCGCGTATCGGCGTAGGTGTAGAGCAGCGTCGCCGGGTGGCCGCGGCGGTCAACGCCGATCAGATTGCCGACAAACGTATCGATGCCGACCGCCACAATGTCCGCCGCCCGTGGATGCGCCAGCACCTCATCCACGCAGTCTTCGATCTCGCTGAGCAGAGTTTCCGGGTCATACGTCGAGGCACCGGCGGGCGCGCGCTTGAAGCTGTGCGGTCGGCTCGCCAGCGCGTCCGGCACGGGCTGGGCCGCTTCGTCGATCAGCAGCGCCCGGACAGAAGAACTCCCAATGTCAAGCACAAGTGTGGTCATGGTGGGTTTTGGTTTGCTGTGTCCAAAATGGTCGAATCAAGTCGGCGCGCCCACACCGCCGATCAGCGGCTGCAAGCGGCGATTATTCTAACTGACCCCAGCATGACGCGCAGATCTTACACGGCGCTATCGCAGGTGTGACAGGGGGATATACGCGCGGGCAGACGATCTAAGCGATCATCCGCCCGCTGGGTGGGTCATGCGCTGCGCGGTGCCGCCAGCTCAGCCCCGGAAGTTCGGATCGAGCGTGGGGGCAGGCGGCGCGCCCGCATCCGTTGGCGTGTCTGGGGGTGGGGCGGCTTGATCGGTCGCTTCGGGGGCCGCCGTGTCCGCCGGGGCAGCGCTGCCCGCCGGGCGCACCAGAATCTCTTGCCCAAGTTGCAGCACCGCCCGCCGCCGGATGCCGTTGAGTTCCGTCAGCGCGGTGACCGTCGTCCCGTAGGCCACCGCAATCGACGAGAGCGTATCGCCCGACTGCACCGTATGGATGATCGAGCCGTCGGGCTGCTCCCCCTGCGGCACCACAAACGGCACAAACGGAATCGGGGTGGGGGCCAGAGTCGCGGCGGGCTGGCCGGGCGCTGTGCCGCCCGCACCGCCAACCCCCAACGACGCATCATCGATCCAGGCGTTGTTGAGTTCGGCGGGCCACTGCTGCGTCACGTAGATGAACATCGTCACGGTGCCGCCCAGCGCGGTCGCGCTGACGGTGGCCTGTTCCCAGCGGTCGTGCGGCGTGATGTTCGCCGACCAGACAATCGCGGCGCTGTTGGGGTCGGTGCCGCCGTTCGGGTCGATGCCGACGCGGATGAACGCGCCGCTTTCCACCGCCGACCCGCAGTTGTCGGCGGTGGGGTTGCCGTTCTCGTCGCGTGCCAGGTTGCACGTCTTCAGGCGGCCCCACGCGCTCGCCGTCAGATTGGTATCTGGGGTGGTGGTCACCTGCTGGTAGAGCGCCGCCGTGTAGGTCACAAACGGCGCGTTGAGGTTCTGCGAGGCCGCGCCCGTGCGCAGTTCTGGGCTGGTGTTGTGCGGGAACGCACGCACTTGATCATCGCGGTTCTGCCATTCGAAGTTGCGTGGCGTACTCGCCAGCCACAGACTCCAGGGGACGGGCGTGTTGAGCGTCGCGCGCCCGCGCCCGGTGTACGGCCCTTCAAAGCCTGGATCTTGCAGCAGGTTGCCCTGCGCGCTCGCTGGAGTCACGGAAGCCAACGGACTCAGGCTGCTGCCGGCGCTGATCAGCAGCAGCGCCACCAGCCCAACCATCATCAGGCGCGGCAGCGCCCGGTCGATTCGCATCATCCCAGTCATCAAACACATCCCTTCCTCACATCGTGCGTCGTTTGCGCCAGCCCCAGCTTACCGGGCGGCTGGCGAGTCATACGCAGGCAGCAGCACATGCTGCCCACCAATCGACACATACCACTGCGGAATCCAGCCGATCCCGAATAGATCGGCTGTGATGTCCTTTTTGTAGGGCGAAACCACATGATCCTCGACTTCGGTGGCGACTTGCGCCCACTGCTCGTTGATCTCGCGCACGTTCTGCTCAAAGTCGCGCTCGACCTTCGCCAATTCGTCATCGAGCTGGCGAATCTCCAGTTCATGCCCGGCAATCGCGCCGCGCGACTGCTCCGAATACACGCGGCTGCGGCTCATGCGCGATAGTGTATACGACGTGCGGCCCCGCAGCAAGCCCAGCACCGCTTCGCCCGTCGTGTAAAGTTCTTCGCGGCGGCGGTCTTCGAGTTCCTTGCGTTCGGCGTCCAGCCGCTGCACGACGCGGCTGCGGCGGTCGTCCAACTTGTCGATCTCGTTCTGCGTCTTTTCGGCCAGCGCATCGACGGCTTTGTCGCGCGCTTCGCGGGCCGCCTGCACCACATTCGACTGGAAGCGGCTGTAATCCCCTTCAATGTCGCCGTAGATCTTGAGCGTCGGGTTGTAGGGGATGACAACGCGCTTGGTCGAATAGATCATGTCGGTGAGTTCGCGGCGCAGGGCGGTCAGCCGCTTGCTGTCGGTGATGCCGCCGGACAGCTCGCCGAAAAAGGCATCGTCCCCCGCTGGCCCGCTGAGGATGCCGCGCGTATCGATGGGCGTCGCCTCGAAATCCTCCCAGTGGACGATCCCGGCGCGCTGGACTTCCGGCACGCGGTAGGCGTATTCGCGCACCGTGTACTGGTTCGTCTTGCGATCCTGAAAGCGCACCCCAACCTGCGCCAGCAGCACCGGGCGATAGGCCAGCCGCGCGCCGCTGAAGCCCGCCGCCGAGTAGCTGGTGCGCTGCTCCCAGAGACGCAGCGCCTGCTGCGCCGTGATCGCTGCGGGCAGGAAATATTGCGCCGTCGATGCGGACAGCGGCGGCTGATGATCGGTGTAGCCTTCTGGTGGCTGCGGCCCGCGCGCAGCTTGCGCACTCACCTGCGTCGGCTGTGCGCCGCGCTCGATGGGCGGTTCGGTGTAGCCGCCATAATTGGGCGCGTTGTCGAATGTGGGCGCGTAGGTTGGCGGTGGGGCGGGCGGCATCTCTGGCAGATCCGGCGG
>JAADYY010000141.1 GCA_010092805.1 Chloroflexota bacterium
CTGCTTGGCGCAATCGCCTCGGCGCTGGAGACGGCGGCGAGGATGTCAAACGTGAATGTACTGCCTTTGTTCACGACGCTGCTGACCTGGATGGTGCCCCCCATCAGATCGACATATTCCTGGCTGATGGGCAGCCCCAGGCCTGTGCCTTCCATTGCGCGTCTGCCGCTGTCTGTCTGGCTGAATGACTCGAAGATCGTTTTCAACTGATCCTCACTGATGCCAACCCCGGTATCGGAGACAGTGAAGACAAACCGTGCGACATGCTGATCGTAGTACTCACAGCGCATGTGGACGGTGATTCGGCCATAGTAGGTGAATTTGGTGGCGTTGCTGATCAGATTCAGCAGTACCTGGCGCAGTTTGCGTTCGTCGGTGCGGATGTAGCGGGTGAGGCCGTGGGCGCGCTCGAAGACGAATTCGAGACCTTTACCCTCCACGCGCGGGCGCAGCATATCTTCGAGATTTTCCAGCAGCAAAAACAAATCGAAATCATTTTCGTCTAACGTGATCTGCCCAGCTTCAATCTTGGACATTTCCAGCACAGCGTTGATCAACTCGAGCAGATGTTCGCCGCTGTTGCTGATGATCTTCATGTGCTGGCGGTGCGACGAATCCAGGTTGCTGTCGCGCATGATGATCTGTGTGAAACCGAGGATCGCGTTCAGTGGGGTGCGCAGTTCGTGGCTCATGCTGGCGAGAAACGCACTTTTCGAGCGATTGGCTGACTCCGCCTGCTCTTTGGCGCGGCGCAGCTCTTGCGTGCGAATCATGATGATCTTTTCTAGGTTATCGTTGACCAACTTCAGCCGCGTAAACGCCCGCTCCAGCGCGCGTTCATACAGCCACGCAATGAGCGCCAGCAGCCACACAAATGTCACCAGCAGCCCCAACGTGCCGAGCGTGGCTACCTCGGTGTACATCAGGAAGATTAGCCCCAGCCCCAGCGTGTTCAAAGCCGCAAATTGCAGCGCTGCACGCCCACCGATCAGCAGGGCGGCGAGCAAAACCGACAGCCCCATGAGATAGGCCACACCGATGTTCAGGGCGCTGGAAAACGTCATAGGGTCGGTGTAAACGAGGAAGAAAAAGCCGATCATCAAGATGGCGTTGTACGAGATTACGAAGATGTAGCCGGCAAGCCGGGTTTTGCCGCGCTGGTTCAAGCGCAGCACGTAGATGCCGACAACGAGGTTGGCGATGTAGATGATTTCCGACACACTAATGCCGAGTCGGATCACCGCAGCGAACAAACCGATGAGGATAAACACTATCCAGGCGATGGTCAAGATGCGCAGCAGACCTGCACGGCGCTCTTGGTGAGTCTCCATCGCTTGCGACATGGTGTTCGCTGCCGCGAGTGTCTCTGGCCCAAAGAGGTTAGAAAAAATGCTCCTTAACCCGGTGGGGGGTTTTGTATCCATCCTCAGCCTAATCTTTGCTCACTATTCAACCTGAATTGGCCCTCTGATCAAATGAAGTGCCACAATGTCTAAGATGTTGTCAAGCACGAAAGGCTTACAGATAAACCCGGCAGCTCCCGCTGCGATGCCGCGTCTGCGTTCCGAATCACTGTTGAGGGCGCTGATCAACACGACTGGGATATGCCGGAGCGCGTCATCGGCCTTCAGAAGCTCGCAGACCTGGTAGCCATTCATGAACGGCATCCGTACATCAAGCAGGATCAAATCTGGCGGGGCGATCTTGGCGGAACGGAGGGCAGTTTGGCCGTTCAACGCGGCGCGCACCCGGTAACCTGCTTCCATAAAGGCCGCTGAAAGCAACCGCAGATTTGCCGAATTATCGTCCACCACCATGATGTTGAAGGGACGAGATGAGTCCATGCTTACACCTCACATCATTATATGGGTTTTTGGCAGAACCGTCAGCAGGAAAAAGACCTATTTATGCCCACGCCATCACCAGCGGCAGCCAACCCCATTTGCTAAACCCCAGCGGACATCGGTGCGCCAGGTGGGCTTAGCGCGCGTTTTACATTTGGGCGAAGTTGCCTATAATGGTTGGATGTTCACGGCCGTGGGCACTACTCTGAACCAATTGTATTGATCCTATCGGTGTGGTGTCCGCATACCAGTCCTTTTTATCGTCCGTATAATGAGTGCATGTTCCGTTATATGTTTGAGCAGATCGTAAACCGTTGGGTCTTGATCAGTGTGATGCTGCTGGCAGCGTGTGCGCCCACCACCGCCGACGAGTCCGGCGGCAGCATCTTGCTGTGGTACAGTCTGGAAAGTAGCGACGCCGCCGTCATCGAAATTCTGTTGGATCGATTTGAGGAGACGCGGCCCGGCGTCAATGTCGTGGGTGTGCAGGTTGATGCGGAGCAGTTGCTGACGCGCTACATCACAGCGGCGCAGATGGGTTTAGGCCCAGATATCTTCATTGGCCCCAGCCAATGGATCAGCGAGTTGGGAGCTGCTCGCCTGATCCGCGACATCAGTGATTTAGGCCCAAATGTGGATGTATTCTTCACTGCTGCGCTGGAGAATGTCCGTTACGAGGGCGGGCTTTACGGGCTGCCGCTGTCTTTGGAACCAGTGGCGCTTTACTACAACACCAACATGGTGACGACTCCCGCGGCGACGCTGGATGGGCTGCTGGCGGACGCGGCAGATGGGCGGGGGGTGGCGCTCAACACGGACTTTGATTATGCGTTCTGGGGTGTGCAGGCGCTGGGCGGGCAGATTTTCGACTCCGAAGGGCGTGTGCTGCTGAATCAGGGGGGTGTCGCCAGTTGGTTGAACTGGCTGCGATCTGCGCAGGATGCGCCGGGGATGTTTCTCAGCCGCGACCGCGAGACGTTGGTGAATCTTTTCACGGCGGAGCGCGTGGCCTACTACACCGGGCGGCCCGATGATTTGCGGACGCTGCGAACGGCGCTGGGCGAAACGGCAATTGCGGCCACGACTTTGCCGTCCGGCCAAGGTGGGACGGCAGGGCCTTTGTTGTTCGTCAATGCGCTGATGTTCAACCCGGCCTCGTCGAATCAGCAGGCACAGTTGGCCCTGCGGCTGGCACAATTTCTCACCAACGCGGAGCAAAGCAATACCCTGTTACGCGAAGTTGGGTTCGTGCCGTCCAACCGCCGTCTGCGCATCAACGCGCGCATTTATCCGGTGGTCAGCGGGTTTGCCAGCCAGGTGAGAACATCCGTGCCTGTGCCGAACACAGAAGCGATGGCACTCGTGCTCCAAGAGGGGGAGACGACCTTTGTCAGTGTGCTTGATGGGGTTGCCGATGCGGTTGAGGCTGTCGAACTGGCGACTGAGCGCATCAATACGGCGCTGAATCTTGAACCTGTCGAAACTATTGTCTCAACCTGTGATCTCGAAGGGCAATTGGTGGTGTGGCATGCACTGAGCCGCGCTGATAACGAAGCCTTGGAGTCCATTGCCGAGGCGTATCAAGCCGAATGTCCTAATGTCAGCGTGCGGATTGTGTCCTGGGCAGGCTCGCCAGACCTGCCGCAGACATTTCGCACTGCGGTTGCCGCCGATGTGGGGCCTGATCTGCTGATCACATCCAGTGATTGGACGTATGATCTGGCGAGTACGGGTGCGGTTCGTCTGATCACAGGTGAAGTGCTGCAACGACACATCCCAGCGGCGCTCGAAACACTTACGTACCAGGGCAGTGTGTTTGCGCTGCCGCTGTCGTTCGATCTCAATGCACTTTACTACAACAGCGAGATGGTCAGCGATCCGGCGCGGACGTTAGATGACTTGCTCACAGATGCTGCATCGGGGTTGACTGTTTTGCTGCCCGCTGGGTTTGAAGCGGCTTACTGGGGGATACCCGCTTACGGTGGGCAAATCTTCGATGGGGTTTACCGTGTCGTCGCTGATGGGACGGGGGGGGTTGCGGCGTGGTTGGCGTGGCTGGACGCTGCGCAGGTGCTGCCGGGTGTTCAGGTCAGTTTCGACCGACAGACACTCGATGCCGCGTTTGCCAACGGCGAGGCTGCCTACTACGTAGGGCCTCCGTCGTTGATCGCGGAATTTGAGCGGGCCTTGGGGGCGGAAGTCGTCCGTGTGACGACGCTGCCACAAGGGCCGGTGGCTGCGGGTGCGTCGTTGGTGCGCACCGACGCAGTTTTCGCCAGCGCAGCTTTAGATCCGCAGCAGGCGGATTTGGCGCTGCACTTCGCAACGTTCGCTACACGCGCAGATAGCCAACGATTGCTGACGGAGCAAACGGGACGGCTGTCGGCAAACGTCAATGTGGTGGTCGAAGATCAATCCTCGGCGGCGGGCTTCAGGAATCAGGTGAGCCGATCAGTGGCACTGCCGCGCGTGCCGCAAGTCGAGGCGCTGCTCGCCAATGGTGATGCGTTGTACCGCCGTGTCCTCACGGGGGGCGTCGATCCGGCGGTGGCGGTGGCGCAGTTCGCGGCGGATGTCAATGCATCCAACGGGATGGCCGAAGTGACCGCCGAAGTCACTGCGCCCCCGGAGGTCACGGCGGAAGTCACGCCCGAGTTGACGCCCGAAATCACACCGGACGTGTCCGCGCCGGCCCCCGAATAAATCGCCGGGCAGCGGTGGCTGAGCGATCAAATAGAATCACCAGCAAGGAGTGATCCTGATGCCGAATGATGGGGTAGGGTTCGAAGTATTTGTCCAACAAATTGAGCTGCTGCGCATCTATTGGGAGCGGCCCGATGTTCAATGGCAGCTCTTGGTGCTGCTGCTGGTCATTGGCGGTGCGTATCTTGTGTCGGAGCTGCTGAGCCGCGCCACCGCCAGTGTCACTGGGCAGTTTGTCGCTGAGCAATCCTCACGGGTGCAGAACCAGATTATGGAGCGGTGGCTGCCGGCGCTCGATCAACTGTTTTTCCCAATCACAGGCGTGGTCTTCATCAATGCGGCGGCCCCCTCGTTTATTGATAGTGGCCGAACCATTGGGTTGCTCGATGCAGCACAGGTTTTCTTTGGTTTGCTGCTGACCTACCAGATCCTCGTCACGCTGCTGTATGCGATCTTCAGCGTTAAGGTGATCCGCACGTATCACCGTTATCTGCTCAACCCCCTGTTTGTGCTGCTGGCGCTGGGGGCGTTTCTACTCAGTGTCTTCAACCTTGAGCAGATCGGCGAGATTCGGCTGCTGCTGCTGTATGAAACGCCGATCACGCTGGGCAACCTGGTTTCGAGTGTGCTGATCCTGTATGTCTTCGTCATCGCGAGCTGGGTGGTGCGCGATATGCTGAGATTCCTGGTGCTGCCGCGTGTCAACGCCGATCAGGGGCTGGCAAACTCAATTCAAACGATCACACGCTATATCGTGCTGCTGCTGGGTATCCTGGCATCGCTGGGCACGCTGGGCTTCGATACCACGACACTGGCGGCGATTGGTGCGGGGCTGTCGGTCGGGATCGGCTTGGGCTTGCAGAAAGTGGCGTCGAACTTCTTCAGTGGGTTGGTGCTGCTGTTCGAGCAGTCGGTGCGCCCCGGCGACATGATCGAGTTTGGGGGGAAGTCGGGGATTGTGCAGGATCTGAACATCCGCGCGACGACGCTGCGGATGTGGGATAATGTCGAGATGATCATCCCGAACGAAAGCCTTGTCACCTCGACGGTCGTGACGTTCAACACCAAAACAGATCCGAAACGCATGACCTTCAATATTGATGTCGCATATGACTCGGACCCAGAGACGGTCCGCACAGTGCTTATGGATGCTGTCAAGCGCCATGAACAGGTAGTTGAAGATCCGGCACCGGGGGTCTTCTTCATGGCCTACGGCGATTCGGCGCTGCGCTTCACAGTATTCGCGTGGGTTGCCCACATCAGTGTGCGCTTTGGCGTCGAAAGCGAGATGCGTTATATCCTGTGGGATGCACTGCGCGCGCATGGGATCGAGATTCCGTTCCCACAGCGCGATATTCACATCCGTATGAGCGGGGCTGGGCAGCCGC
>JAADYY010000668.1 GCA_010092805.1 Chloroflexota bacterium
CCCTCAGGAAGCAGGGGAGCGAAACACGGGTTGAAGTCCCGCTCCCAGTGCCGCAGGCACGGTCGCCGGTGGCTTCTAGAGCGGGATTTAGGGTGAGGGCCGTGTGCCTTGCTTGCCCCAATTTCCGCTGTGCGCCGACTCGCGTTACACTAGAGAGACAAACTCGTCACGATCTCGGTGAGTCGAAAGCCAGCGCCGGATGCCCGATAACCGTTACCCGCCTGATCCCTATAACGATCCGCACCACGACCCAGATAACGACCCAGCAGCGGAGGCCGATCCGCCGGAAGAAGCGCCAGAAGCCGTGCCAGCATCGGTCGCGTTCATGGAGATGATGCGGCAGGCTGCTGCCCGCACCACCCCGCAGATCGCGCCGAATACCCCCGTCGATCAAACGCCCTATGTCGATCTCCCGCCCGATTTTTCGGCTCGGCTGCCCCCTGAGTCTGCCGATGCGGATGACAGCCCTGCATTTGCCGACGAAGCGGCGGCGGACGCCGTGCCGCCACCGCGCCGCCGCGTCAAATCCGAACAGCAGATCCAGCGGGTACAGCGGCGGCGTGCGCGCCGGGCGCGGCAGGCGGTCGGGGTGCTGGGTGGCATCATCCGGTCGTTTATCATTGTGCTGATGGCCGCCGGGCTGACCGCGACAATCTTCACGTGGTGGACGCCGACGGCGTTCATCGATAACGAGGTGCGGCAGGAACTCAGCGTCGCTGCTGCCACCAGCGCGGCGACGTTCCAGCCCACCGGCTTGCCGACGCCGAACAGCCTGCGCCGGATTGGGATCGTCAGCGGGCATCGGGGGCCGGAAAACGATCCCGGCGCGGTGTGCCCGGATGGCCTGACCGAAGCGGAGATCAATCTCGATGTGGCGCAGCGGGTGGTCAGTACGTTGCGCGGGCGCGGCTACACTGTCGATCTGCTGGACGAGTTCGACGCGCGGCTTCAGAATTATCAGGCGGAGGCATTGGTTTCGATTCACGCCAACACCTGCCAGGATTATGGTGAATTTGTCTCTGGCTTTTTGATCGCCGCGCCGGGCGCACGCACAACCGTCCGCAGTGTCGATCAACTGCTGGTGCAGTGCATTGCACAGCGCTACCACCTGGTGACCGGGTTGCAGCAGCGCGAAGGCGTGACCCTCGATATGACCGACTATCACAGCTTCCGCGAGATCAACCCGCGCACACCCGCCGCGATTCTGGAACTGGGCTTCATGCTGGGGGATCGCGAGATTTTGACCGAAGCGCCGGATCTGCTGGCGCAGGGGATCACGGATGGGCTGTTGTGCTTCCTGGAACCGTCCGCCGGATCAACCCCAACGCCCATTCCGCGCCTAACGCCGGAAAATCCATCCTGAGCCGACAAAAATCCTGCTAGGATCTCGCAAGGAACTGCGGCTATACTGAAAGAAAACGCAGAAAGAGTGAAGCTTATGCCCCCCGAATTGGTGATGTATTCCCGAACCACCGGCTGCCCCTTTGTCACGCTGGCGAAGCGTGTGCTGACAGACTACGCCGTCGATTACCGCGAAATCTATATCGATAGAGATCCGGCGGCGCGGCAGCGGGTGCTGGACTGGACAGGCTATTTGTCGGTGCCCACGCTCGTCATCGCCGAACCAGGCGGCGATCTGCCGGTGGCCGCGCCCGCGCCGCTGCCCGAAGACAGCAGCCCGCGTGGCATTGACCGCGGCACGATGATCACCGAACCGGGGATGGAGGCGCTGAAGCAGTGGCTGCACAAGCACGCATTCATCACCGAATTGGTTGAGGATTGAACCGCAGGCAAACACATCGGTAGCTGTATGGAGGCACCGGCATGAATCTCGAAGCGAAAACGCTCACTCTAAACGGAGCATTAGTGCAATACTGGGAGGCTGGCGCGCCGGATGCCGCTGTGCTGGTGCTGATTCACGGTGGGCTGGGCGATGCACACATGCACTGGGCCAGCGTGCTGGCACCGCTCGCCGAGCAGTACCGTGTGGTCGCGCCAGATTTGCCGGGATATGGGGGATCAGCACCACTGCCCACTGTCACGGCAGATGCGCTGGTGGCCTGGCTGCACCAGTTCATCACAGCGCTGGAGAGCGGCCCAGTGGTCGTGATCGGCAATTCGATTGGCGCGTGGTTCGCCCGGCTGTACGCCAGCGCCCACGCCGATCAGGTGAAAGCGCTGATTATGGTCAACGGTGGCGAACTGCCGCAGGCCCCACCGTTGCTGCGCTGGGCCGCGCGGACGCCGGGCATTCGGTCGGTGGCGGCGGCGGTCATGGGCAGGGCGATGGGGGGGCGCGCCACCATCAACGACATGATCTATGACAAGCGTGCTGATCGTGCCGAGGTGTATGCGCAGGGCAAGGCCGCCGGCCCCGTCTTCGGGCGGTTGATTGGCGATCTGCTGGCCGGGGATCCGCCAACGAATCAGAAGCCGCAGGTGCCGACGCTGCTGCTGTGGGGCGCGGAAGACCGGGTGGCGACGCTCAGCTATGCCAAGCAACTCAAGAAAACCCTGCCCGGCGCACAGCTTCAGGAGATCAGCGAGGCCGGGCATCTGCCGCAGGTCGAAGCGCCGGATGCGTTCAGTTTTCAGGTCACCAGCTACCTGGAACGCTTGAGCGAACCGCCGCGCCCGGATTTCGGCGGCGTGGGCATGTTGCCGTCCGAGCAACCCTGAACCATCGCTCGCGATTCAGGCACTGTTTGGAGCAGCACAGCAAGTCTGATGTTTCAATGTCTCAGTCGGCCTGAATGGGATTTAGGCTGAGACTTGCGCCCCCTTTTGGGGGCGTTTTTGTTAGTTTCAATGCCTCTATAGGCGTTAATGTGATTTAGGCATCTGAGCCATGTCCAGGATTTTTGCTTCTTGGACTGTTTCAATGCCTCAATCGGCGTGAATGGGATATATGACTAATAAAAAACTCACACTACAAACCAAACCATATGTTTAAATAACTCTATACGCCTTAAAATTAAAAATAAAAAATAAACAAATAAAAAGAG
>JAADYY010000669.1 GCA_010092805.1 Chloroflexota bacterium
AAATGACCCCAGATCCATATTTGATGCGGCTGCTCTGTGGGGGTGGCGCGTGGCATTGCCAACCCCTTGCATTGTTGCCCAGCAAGAGGGGCTGGTCGTCCTCAGAGAACCAGCCCTTGATACCTCAGTGTGTGGTGATCAGCATGTGGAGCGTTCAGGGCTGGTCGTGAGGTCGAACGGCGTACACACTGCGCTACTGCGCATAGCCTTGTTCGGCGAACCAGCGAGTCACATCAATGTGGGCGGCAGACGCAATTTCCAGTATCAGCCGAGGATGGTGCCGCAGCTTCTTCAACTCATTGAATACGGGGAACCAATCGACTTGGCCTTGGCCGGGCGGCCAGTGCCGGTCGGCGTAGCCGTCGGTATCCTGTAAATGCACATGCCCCAGCCACTCACCCGCCTCACGAATCCACCAGTCAGGGGTGGGGGCACCGTTCTGGTGGGCGATGAAGGCGTGGCCGATGTCGACGGTCATGCGGACATAATCGGAGTCAAAGGACTTCACGAGCGCCAGCAGCAGCCCTGGGTTGGGATCCCAGATATTTTCGATCTGGAGGACGCAGTTGATCGACGCGGCTTTGTCCAGCACCTCCGCGTCAATCGTGCGGTGCGCACGTTCGATCCAGTCGTCGTGATCGAGCGTCGGGGTGTTGGGCAGGTAGTGATTCCCCAGAAACCGAAACGGGCTGTGAATGACCATGTGCGTTGCGCCCAGCGCGCCGCAGGCTTCCAACGACTGCAAATAGCGGCGTTTCACTACCGCACTGACCGCCGGATCCCAGGGGGCCAACGACGCCGGGTCTGGGCCGTGAATCCCCAGGCGACCGGTAAAGCCATCGAGGGCGGCTTTGGCTTTCTCGACATGGGCGCGCCAATCCCCATCGAGGATCGCGGGCTGCCCAAACTCGTATAGCTCTAGATCGCGCTGCTTTTCGAAGAGCCAGTCGCGCAGCAAGGGCACATGCTCGACGCCCATTGACGCGCCGACGATTAGTGGTTTCTCGTTCGACATCAAGTTCTCCTGGGTGACTTTCAGCTTCTGGCTACGCTTCGGAGCGAAGGCGCGGGTTGGTGACTTCATCCAGACCCAAACTGACCAGATAAAGCGACAAAAAGATCAAAATGAGCGTTGCGACCGATGGAATCCACCACCACCAGTAATTGAGCAGGATCGCGTTGCCTTCCAGCGCCCAGAAGATCATCATGCCGATGGTTTGCACCCCCTGCGGCCCCAACCCGATGATCGCCAGACCGGACTCGGCGAGGATTGCGGCAATCACGGCATTGACGAAATTCGCGCCCAACCAGGGGATCATGTGCGGCATCAGCTCGATTAGAATGATCTCCATGCCAGACATGCCAGACATGCGCGCCACTTCCACGAAGCTGCGTTCCTTCAGGCTGAGCACCTGCGCGCGGATTTGCCGAGCGGGCCACGCCCACGCGAACAAGCCGATAAATACGGCCATCACGTAAATATCGACGCCGCGCAGCAGCGACCCAATCAAGATCAAGAACAGCAGCGACGGCACTGCCAAAAACACATCAATCGTGATGCGAAATATCGCGTCTAGCACACCGCCGAAATAGCCGCTGGCGAACCCGACGAGCGTACCGATGAGGGTGCCCAACGTCGCCGCGATCAGCCCAATTTGCAGCGAATTCGGGATCGCCTCCGTCATTTCGATGGCGACGCTGCGCCCCAGGGTATCGGTGCCCAGCGGCGCTTCTGCCGATGGCCCCTGCCGCGCCGGAAAGCTGCCGGTGCGGTGCAGCGTGTCGTCGATGGTCAGGCCGATCACCGTTGGCACGATGGCAATTATCAAGAAGATCACCATACCCACGACGAAGTTGGTATTGCGCAGCAAATACGACAGCGGCCCGCGCCGTTTGGCGGGTGCGGATGACTGGTCGGCTTCCTGTGATGGACTCAGGGCAACATTCGCCATAAGATCACCTCCGAATACGCGGGTCAATCAATGGGTAAGCGAGATCGAGCAGGAAGTTGGCAAACGCCACCGATAAAATGATGATCAGCACGCTCCCCTGGATCACGGGGAAATCCAGGCTGCTGATTGAATTGAATATCAGCCAGCCGATGCCCGGATAGGCGAACACCACTTCAGTCACCAACGCGCCCCCCACGATATGCCCCAGCGAGATCGCTAAGCCGGTCATTTGCGGCAGCAGAGCGTTACGGAAAGCGTACCCCCACAGAATGCGCCGTTCCCGCAGCCCTTTGGCTTCCGCGTTGAGGATGTAGTCTTCGCCGCGCAGGGAGGTGATCAGGCTGCGCATACTCAGGAACCACCACCCCAACGAGACCAGCACAATACTCAGCGCGGGCAGCAGGCTGTGCCGGACGACATCCAGGATGAACTCCAGGGTGAACGCTGGGGTGGCCCCCCGCGAATACGCCCCGCGTGGGATCGGGAAAATATCGAATTGAAAGACGAACAGAAAAATGAGAATGATCGCCAGGATATAGTAGGGGGTGGTGTAGAGGATGAGCGCGACCGGCCCAATGGCGCGAAACACCCCCGCACGCTTCCCCATCCAGCCGACAACCGCCCCGATGATCGAGCCTAAGACCCAACTTACGATGGTGGTGACGGTCAGCAGGCCAATCGTCCAGGGCAGCGCCTGCGCGATCAAGTCCGACACATTCGAGGGGAAATTGCTGATCGAATACCCCAGGTTGCCGCGCGCAAATTCGCGCAAAAAACTGACATATTGTTCAAAGACTGGCCGATCTAAGCCGAAGATGCGCTCGTATTCCGCAATCAACTCCGGGGCGTTGACGTTGCCGCCCACCTCTGCCAGGTTGTTGAAGACCGACCCAAGCGGGTTACCTGGCACAAGACGGGGCACAAAGAACGCCACCGTAAAGGCGATGAACACCGTCAGGAAAAAGCCGCCTAAGCGGGTGAAGAAATAGCGGGCGTAGACCATCAGCGATTGACCAGCGG
The DNA here is from genome assembly GCA_010092805.1 of Chloroflexota bacterium. GTDB lineage: Bacteria > Chloroflexota > Anaerolineae > Aggregatilineales > Phototrophicaceae > Flexifilum. The sequence continues at coordinate 2,973 of JAADYY010000669.1, forward strand.
CTATCTAAGTGTCAGTCAGCAGAAAAAAGCAGTGGGGCGGCTCAGCACGCCGCCCCACACAAGCTCAGAGGGTGCTGGGATGATTATTCACCAGCGGGCTGAATCCCGCCAACCCATTCGCCGGTTTCCGGATCCGGATAGCCGTTGATGACGAGGTTGAAGGTGGCCCACCAGCTCCAGGGTGCGTTCCAGGGGTTTTCCTGGCTGGGCCAGTTGGTCCAGAAGGTTTCGTTGATGGGCACCACCGCCGGGCGATTCACCAGACCGGTGGTCGGCACATCTTCGACCAGAATTTCGACGGCCTGACGATACAGGTCGATCTCGGTCGCCTGATCGGCAGGATCGAGCACCTGCATCTGATCCAGGATGGCGTCCAGTTCCGCGTTGGCGTAACGGAACGAGTTGCGCTCGAACCAGGGGGCCAGTTCGCCCAGTTCAGTGAAGAACTTGCCGTGATGGAGTTCCAGGTTTTCGTAGATGTAGCCGGGGCAGAA
>JAADYY010000670.1 GCA_010092805.1 Chloroflexota bacterium
CCACTTGCTTCCGAGGGTGCTGGCCGGATGAATGGCTGGATGAATGAAGAATGAATGGCTGGATGAATGGCTGGATGAAGAATGAATGGCTGGATGAATGGATCAGCCGCTGGAAGCGTGCAGCTTGACGAGCGCGTCGTTGACAGTGGTGCGCAGGCGCGTATGGGTGTAGGTCTCGTCTGGCAAACGGTTCAGCAGCACATGCAGCGCCGGGATCGCGCGCGGGTCGTGGAGTTCGCCCAGCGAGCAGGCGATCTCACGCTGCACATCGAGGTCGCGTTCCGCCAGCAGCAAATCGATCAGCGGGCGGACAGCGCTGATGTCGTCGACTCGCCCGAGGGCTTGCGCGGCGGCTTTGCGCGCGTCGCGGTTGTTGAACGTGGTCGGTTCGCGCAGCGTGCGCAGCAGCGGCGGGATCGCTTGCGGTGTGCCGATGAGCGCCAGCGCTTGAATGATCTGGATGCGCAGCCCTTGATGGCTCGTGGTCTTGAGTGTGCGCGCCAACGCCGGGATCGCATGCGGATCGCCAAAGACGCCGAGCGCGTGAATCGCCGCTTCGCACAGGCGGCGGGCCGCTAGGCTGCTGCGCGCGGCGACGCTTTCCAGCACCTCTGTGATCGGCGTGACCGCACGCTGTTGATCGTCGCTCAGCAGCGCCAGGTGCCGAATCACACCGGTACAGAGAGTCTTGTCCTCTACCGCCAGCAGATCAAGCAGCGCCGGAATATCGTCACCGCTGACGGGCGTATGTGCGGTCGTCCGCTGGCCGCGCCGTGGCCGCTCGACCGCCGCCAGCAGTTGCGCCGCCCGTTCGCGCTGGCCTGCCCGCTGGGCAGCGCGCCAATCATCGCTGCTGGGCAGCCCGGCCTGTACGCCGCGCCCGCGCTGTGCGTCGATGGGCGTTTCGAAATCATGCAGGGCCTCGGTCACCACATCGAAAGCGGGGTCGGCGTCGCTGACCTGGCGCAGCGGCTCGACGGCGCGCATGTCCCCCAGCTTGCCGAGGGCAGCGGCAGCGCTCGCGCGGATCTGCGGGGACGGTTCATGCAAGCAGGTGATCAGCGGTTCGACCGCACGCGGGTCGCCGATCTCGCCCAACGCCCAGATCACGGTGCGCCGCACCTGCGTGTTGGGGTCGATGAGCCGCGCGATCAGCGCATTGACCGCCCGCCGGGTCTTGATGCGACCGAGCAGGTGCGCGGCGATCTGGCGGCGGCCTGAGTCGGCGTCTTCCAGCCAGCGCGTGATGGCCTCTGTCCCGTCCGCGCCGATGGCGAGGATCAACTGCTCAACGCGAAACGACCCGCCCCACGCCTCCAGCAGATGCGGCACCGCCGGGCCACCGATCCGGCGCAGCGTCAGATACGCCGTCTGCGCGATCTGGCCGCGCGCCACCATCAGCGCCTGGAGATCCTCCGGTGGCAAATCGGCGGGTGACTGCGGGTCGAGCAAGTCGCGCACCAACTGGCGGATGTATGCGTCACTGGGCATTTGCGGATATGCACCATTCGCTAAATCTTCGCTTTGATTGACCATCCCCTGCCCTCATCGAGAGTCGCGCTTCTGTCGCATTGTACGCCACAACGTTAGGATTCGATTGGTAGAGTTCCTTCATAAATGCGTCAAATGGTTCCTTTTTCCTAAAATTTGCTTTTCGTAACCTGGGCGCGCCCTAAAACTGCTCGTAGAGGAATGGCTGCGCCAGCGGAAACATCGTCTGCATGATCGCTTGAGTGACAGGCGCAGGATCGCCCCAGCCGCGAAACACGAAATCGTCCGGCGGGTGCGTCCCGTAGATCAGCGCCGTCAAGCCGTGAATCGTGAGCTGGCAGTCCGCTTGATCGGCTGGCTCGACGTGCAGCCGCCCCTCGACGCCAGCAAAGCGGTAGGTCCCCTCGTTCCAGGGGGCCAGCGGGTCGCTGATGCGGGCGCTGAATGTGCCCGGCCCCACCACCAACCCGCCGATCTTGCGCACATCCAACACGCGGCCCAACCCTGGCTCGGCGGATTTGCTCTCGACATCGAGATCGGCCAGCCACGTGCCCGGCTGCTCCGCTGGGGCGAGCCGTAATTCCGCTGTATCGATCTGGTCGGCGTGCTGCGCGATCCATGCCAGCAGCAGATATTTGCCCTGGCTGTTGGCGTAAAAAAACGGGTTGATCTTCATCGTCATGTCATCGTCGCTGCCACCGTTGCGGTACACCATCACCGCGAGCGGCGTTTCGTCGTCTGCGGCGTGCGCGACGGCCACCCAGCGCGGCGCACTGCCGCGAAAATTGTGCGCCGTCTGCTCATCGAACAGCGCCATTCCGTGCTGCCGCAATTGCTGCTGCCGCAAAAACCCCCGCACGATCTCGTAGCCATCGATGTACGGCATCAACGTCACGCGCCCAGGGATGTCGCGGTCGAGCAGCGGCAGCAGCGCCGCCGGGTCGAAGGTCACGCTGCGCGGCTGCTGGTAGATCACGTAGCCGAGCCGTTCGTAAAACGACTCGCGGAACGCATACAGCGTCGTGAACGGCAGCCCGTCATCATGCATGGCCGCGAGCAGCGTTTGCATCAACTGCCGGGCGTACCCCTTACGCCGCCCGGCGGGATGGGTCGCCACCCCCCACACGCCGCCCATCGGCGCGACAAGACCGCGCACCTGCTGCGTCATGACATTGAAGGCGGCGGTTGCCATCGGCTGCTCGCCCTCATACAGGACGAATTGGCGCACCTCCACCAGGCCGCGATGAAAGTTACGCCAACCGTCGGCGTCTGGCAGCGGCGGCGTCACGGTGAGGCTGTAAGCGCGCAGCGGCAGCACCGCTTCCAGCAGCGCCTCGCCCTCCAGCTCATGGATCGTTACAGGGGTTGGTTCGGTCAAAGCGTGCGCTCCTTTGCTGGTTAGGCAGCCAATCGCGGTGCCCACAACTTGACATTTGCACAAACATACTCTAAACCTCTGAAGGACTCAAGACAGCGGCGCGCAGTAGATTCTGCAAATGCCGTTACAATGACAGCGGCACCCGCTCAAAAATGCGGGCCAACGGATAGGATCAGCAATGGCGCTTTCCAACAGACAGATTGCGCGAGCAGCTTTGGTGGTGGTTGTCGGCTTTCTGGCGAGCGGGGTGCTCGGCCTGGTACGGACGGCGGTCTTCTCCACGACGTTTGGGGCCAGCGCCGCGCTCGATGCCTTTTACGCAGCGCAGCGCATCCCAGAGACGCTGTTTGTGCTGGTGGCGGGCGGTGCGCTGGGGTCGTCGTTCATCCCGGTGTTCACGCGCCTGCTCGACAAACCCGTCACCCCAGACAGCGATCCCGGCGCGGATGCCTGGCGGCTTGCCAGCGCGACGCTGACGTTGGCGTCCGTCGCGGCGGCGCTGATCGCGGTGGTGATCGGCGTGTTCGCGCCGCTGCTGGTGCCTGCGGTGTTGGTGCCGGGCGCGCATCCGGCAGAGCAGGCGCTGACCACCGCACTGACCCAGATGATGCTGGTCACCGTCGTGATCTTCAGCGTCAGCGGCCTGCTGATGGGCCTCCTCAATGCACGCGGGATCTTCATGCTGCCCGCGCTCGCGCCCAGCATGAACAACCTCGGCCAGATCTTCGGCGCGCTGGTGCTCACCCGCTTGATCACGACTTACGGCGTCGATCCGGCGGTGACAGTTGCGGAGCCGTTCGCAGCGTGGGGCGCGTCGTTCTGGCCGTCCGACGGCGGCGCGGCGACCTACGGCCTCGCACTCGGCACGATCCTCGGCGCGCTGCTGCACCTGATCATTCAACTGCCGGGGCTGCCGCACGTCGGGGCGCGCCTGCGGGTGCTGCTGGCCCCGCGCACCCCCGGTGTCCGTGAGGTGCTGCTGCTGATGGGGCCGCGCGTGCTTGGCCTGGCCGTCGTGCAGATCAATTTCATCGTCAACATCAATCTCACCTCCGGGATGATCGCCGGCAGCCGCACCGCACTGATCACCGCGTGGACGCTGATGTTCTTCGCGCTCGGCGTGATCGCGCAGGGCGTGGGGACTGCCGTCTTCCCGACGCTTTCCGCGCTGGCCGCCGCCGATAATCTGCCTGGCTACCGGGATCGTCTGGCATCAGCGCTGCGGAGTGTGCTGTTTCTGGCCTTCCCGGCGACGGTCGGCCTGATCGTGCTCGGCGAGCCGCTGATCGCGCTGCTGTTTCAATACGGCGCATGGGACGCCGAAAGCACCGCCGCGACCGCCTGGGCGCTGTCGTTTTTCGCGCTCGGCATCGCCGGGCATGGCCTGCTTGAGGTGCTGTCGCGGGCGTTCTACGCCCTCAGCGATACCTGGACGCCCGTGGGCATCGGGCTGGCGTCGATGGTCGCCAACATCATCTTGAGTCTGATATTCATCCAGTTTATTGGCGATCCATCCAGCCTGAGGCGCGGGCCGTTTGCCGGGCTGGCGCTGGCGAACTCGCTCACGACGATCCTCGAAGGGCTGGCGCTGTGGGTGCTGCTGCGCCGACGCATCGGCGGGCTGAACGACCGCGTTGTGCTGCGCGGCGCGATCCCGGCATTGCTGGCCGCGCTGATCATGGGCCTCGCCATTCTGCTGATTGCGGATCAATTGGCGGAATCTGGCCCGCTGCTGACGGTGGCGGTCGGCGGTTTAAGCGGCATGATCGTCTTCTTTGGGCTGGCGATTCTGCTGGGCGTCAGCGAGGCGCGGGCGGTGCCCATGCGCGTGCTTCAGCGTTTACGTGGGCGCACGGGAGTCAGCACGGAAAACACATGATGACATCGGCGTGTGCTTCGGGATGCGCCACTCTGAGAGGAAGCAATGATGGCAGATGTTCCGGTAAATCTCGATCAGCGGCATATTGCGATGCTAATCGACGGCGACAACGCGCAGGCGGCCATCATCGGCGAGATGTTGGCCGAAACCGGCAAGTACGGCCTCATCACGATCCGGCGCGTATACGGTGATTGGACAACGTCCAACATGAACAGTTGGAAGGAGACGCTGCACACCCACGCCATCCAGCCGATCCAGCAGTTCCGCTACACGACGGGCAAAAACGCGACCGACAGCGCCATGATCATCGACGCGATGGATATTCTGTATACCACGCGCATCGATGGGTTCTGTCTGGTCTCCAGCGACAGCGACTACACCCGGCTGGCGACGCGCATCCGCGAAAAGAGCCTGTTCGTGATGGGCATCGGCAAGAAGATGACGCCACGCGCCTTCGTCAACGCCTGTGATGTGTTCGTCTACACAGAGAATCTTCAGCCCGGCGGGCGCACCACCCCGATTGACGAATCCGCCGAAGCGCCAGATGATCTCTCGGAGCCGCCGCCCTGGCTGCCGCTGTTCGAGAATGCCTTTGATTTGGCAGTGCAGGATGACGGGTGGGCGTTTCTGGGCGCGCTCGGTCATCACCTGCGCCAGCTTGACCCCGGCTTCGACTCGCGCAGCTACGGCTACAAGCAGCTTTCGCAGATGGTGCGCGCGCACCCTGATTTATTCAAGATGCGCAAGGCCAACAAGAAAGGCCCGTCACCCATTTACGTGCGCCTGATGCGGAGTTAACGTTTTCCAACCTATCGACGCCACTTTATCCCAAGTTTTATCCCAAACTTGGGATATATGGGATATTGTGTGATTCCGAAAACTGTAAAACGCTAAAGCGGCGCGACCGATCCATCATCAAGAATCTGATTGACGCGCAGTTCGGCGCTGTCGAGCAGTGTCTGACAATACGCCGACAGTTTGCGCCCACGCTCGAACAGCGCGACGGATTCTTCCAGCGCCAGATCGCCAGCGTCGAGCTGCTCGATGATCTGCGCGAGTTCGGCGTAGGCAGCTTCGAATGTCAGCCCGTCCAGCGGCGTAGCGGCTTCAGTCATTGGGGTTATCCTTCGTATTCTCCGGCTCCGCCGCCGGATCGGTTGGGGCTGCGGTCAGCCGGGCGGCTGCCGACCCATCGTGAAATTGTAGGCTGATGTCCCGCCCTGCCGCCGCCTGATCGACGGACTTGATCCGCTGCCCGGTCGCCCGGTCGGTGATCAGCGCGTAGCCGCGTTGCAAAATCGCCTGCGGGCTGGCCGCGACCAACGCATCCTCGCGGGCGCTGAGCCGTTCGC
>JAADYY010000671.1 GCA_010092805.1 Chloroflexota bacterium
ATCGAAACAATCGAAACCCAAAACCCGCTGGCCGCCCCCCACGCGGCGGATCGCTTCACGACGCGGGTGCCGAAGCTGGCCTGGCGCATGAGTTGGCGGCTGATCGGCTGGTGGCCCGGCCTGATCACGCTGGCGCTGCTGGCCTGCATCCTCATTTTCATTCCAGTGCCGGATCGTGCCCGTGCGGTCGAGATCGTCGCCCCGCTGCTGATCGGCATCCACGCGGCGCTGCTGTTCGCGCCAGACGACGAACCCGCGCTCGAACTGCTGCTGGCCGCGCCCCGCCCGTTGATCTGGCTGCTGATCGAGCGGCTGGCGGTGCTGTTCCTGCTCCATTTGCCAATTGTGATCGCGGGGTGGCTGCTGCTCGTGATCAATCACCCGAATCTGTACTTCGCCGTCGATCCGCTGCGCTGGATCGCCCCGACGATCTTGCTGACGGGGGTGGCGCTGTACATCACACAGCTCAACCGCCGCAGCAGTTTCGGCGTGCTGGTCGTGATCGCCGTCTACGGGCCGATGCTGTTCGGCGGCGATCTGCTGGTCACTGAGTACCCGTTCCTGTGGCCGGTTCACCTGTTTTTGTGGCCCGGCTTCGAGACGCCGGATCTACTCATCACCGACGCGCTGTATCTGGCGAACCGGCTGATCATCAGCTTGATCGGCCTGGGGTTGCTCGCGGTGGTGTTGCAGCGCCTGCGCGATACCGAAAAGGTGCTCGGCATCTGACGCCGGAGCGCCCGCTCAACAGCCCACACATTCGCTGAGAAAGGACCCATGCTATGACCTTAGCCTTGAGACAATTCGGCGGGATCATCCGCTACGAAGCCCTGATGCAGTACCGCCGCCGAATCGCGCTGGTGGTGCCGCTGTTCTTCATCGTCGCGCTGCTGGCACTGAGCGGCATCAGCCAACTGCCCGCCGATGGGCAAAACGCCCGGCAGGCTGTGCGCGTCGAGCGCGACGGCGACGGCGCGGTGCTGACCTCGCGCGATTTGCAAACGGGCGCGCTGGTGGAGGAACGCTTCACCCCGGAGCAAGCCAGCGCCTTCCCCGATTGGCTGTTCGGCACCGATCTGGAGATGGTGACCGCGACCATCCAGCCAATGCTCGTGATCGGCGTGAGTGTTTCGGCACTGTTCATCGCGCTGATGCCGCTGCTGGCCGAAACCGTCGCGCTCGACGGGCAGTACAAAACCCGCGAAGTCCTCAACGCGCTGCCGCTGGGCCAGGGGACGTATCTGGCGGGCAAAGTCTTCAGTGTGTGGCTTACGCTGATCATTGGGCTGGGGTTGGCGGGGGTGATTTATGCGTTCATCGCCCGCGCCATGTACGGCCCCTACGACCTCGGCCTGTACATCCGCATGTGGGCGAGTCTCGTCTACCCCGGCACGCTGATCGCGGCGGGTATCAGTGTGGTGGCGGCGGCGGGCACCCAGCGCCGCCGCAGCGCCGTGATCGTCGGGATCATGCTGATCCCGCTGGCCTTCATCATGTACGCCGTCACGCTCTCGCTGCTGTTCGCCAGCAATGTGCTCAGCTTGATGACGACGGCCAATATCCAGACCAACCTCACCTACGTGCAGGTGCTCAGCAGTGTGCTCGCGGACATCGTCGCGGCCATGAGCTACTTTGCCGTGCCGCTGGCCGCGCTCTGGTTCGTGATGTGGCTGTGGCTGCGCTCGCGTGCCTACCGCTGATCATCTCTTAACATCTACTGACACGAGGCACTGACATGATCGAAATCAACCAACTGACCAAAACGTATCGCGGCAAGGTGACCGCGCTCAAGCACATCGAGTTGACCATCGGCACGGGGATGTTCGGGCTGGTGGGGCCGAACGGCGCGGGCAAAACGACGCTCATGCGCATCATCGGCGGGCTGATGCGCCCGTCGTCCGGCAGCGTGACCGTCTTCGGCTGTGACCTGGCGACGGGGCGCGGTCGGCAGGCGGCCAAAGCCGATCTCGGCTATCTGCCGCAGGATCTGGGCTTGTACCCGAACCTGAACGCGGTCGAATTTCTGGATTACATGGCGATCCTCAAGGGGATCACCGGGGGCGCGGAACGCCGCCGCCAAATCGACGATGTGATCGCCAAAGTGCGGCTGGAAGATGTGGCAAAGCGCCGCCTGAAAACCTACTCCGGCGGCATGAAGCGGCGCATCGGCATCGCGCAGGCGTTGCTCGGCGACCCGCGCCTGCTGATCGTCGATGAGCCGACAGCGGGCCTCGATCCTGAGGAGCGGGTGCGGCTGCGCAATTTGCTGTCGGATATGGCCGCCGAACGGACGATCATCCTCTCGACCCACATCGTCGAGGACATCGGCCACTCGTGCAACGATCTGGCGGTGATGCGGCAGGGCGAAGTCGTGTTTCGAGGGTCGCCGCGCACGTTGATGGCAGGCGCACGCGGCCATGTGTGGACGATCACCACCGGGAACGGTCGCCCGGCGGACGATCTGACGGTGGTCTCGACGCTGCAAACCATCGATGGGGTGCAGTATCGGGTGCTCGGCAATCCCAGCGCGCAGGCATCGGCGCAGCCCGCCGAACCGACGCTCGAAGACGCCTATATGTGGCTGATGCAAACCACCGAAGCGGGGACGCCCGTCCTGGCGTAGCCCCGATCAGCCGGTGCTCTCCCCCACACACCGTTGGGGGAGAGTCCGCCGCCGGGTCAAAGCGTTTGATCGCTCTCTGCCGCTTGGCGTAGCGTCAAGAAAACTTCTTTCAGCGGTTGGCTGACGGCACTTTCCGGTTCTGCGAGCACCAACGCCTGATAGGCATCGAGGAATGCCATGCGTTGGCGATAAAACAGATGCAGGAAATGGCGCAGAAATCCAACACAATCCAGCACGACGATTTCGACGCCAATCAGCTCATACATGGATTTAGCGTGCTCCGTGACCTCTGGAGTGATGGTCTCGGTCGTGATGAAGATATAGTTCTCGACGCCGTGCTCTGTTTGGGCGAGTTTTTGCTGCACCGCCAAGTCGATGTCGTTGGCTGTGACGCGCTTCATCTTCATTTCGTAACAGGTGACGACTTTCGCGTCATCCTCCAGCGTGATTTGCAGATCGCCGAGCGCGTGGGTTTGGCTATCTGCCGCGTTGTGGCCTTCGAGGCGCAAAGCGCGCTCGCGCAGATAGGGCCGCGCTGCCGCGTAGGCAGCAGCGACGATCAACACAGGGAGGCGGCTGGCGGTCTTGGTTGCCAGATGCTGCTCAATGATCGTGATGATCTGCTCTGCGGCAAGCGGCACATCCCCTTGTTTCGATTTCAACGCGCTGATGAGCGACTCCATGCGGCGTTTCTTCTCATCGCGGAACAGAATCAACTGCCGGATGGTTTCACCCAACAACTGCCGGGCGGTCACTTTTTGCTCGTAGACGTTTTGCAGCAATTCCAGCAGCGCCTTGTAAACTTCCTTAGGTCTGCCGGAAAGATTGAGGTCAGGCGTCAGAACGGTGTTGCGATTGCGCAGCGCGGGGGTCAAAAACGCGGTGGTGGGGTTGCAGGGCAGTTCGTGCTGCACGATAAACGCCGTGATGTAGGTTTCATCGTACTTTCGCCCGGAAAACGTATCGGCATCGCCAATCTCGGTGTACGGCTTGCGCACATCGACGGCGTCATTGTGGACTTTCGCCAGCGTGCACGCGAGCAGCACCCGCACCCCGGCCCGGTTGCTGATATTGCGGCTCACCAACGCGATATTCTGTAGAATCTCAGGATCTTCGATGAGCGGTCGGTCGAGATTAGCGGCTGCTTGCCCGTAGATGTGCGCCAGGATTTGGTCAGGGGTCACCGATCAATCCTCGATCTGTGGCTTGATCTGAAACAGTGGGCCGTCGGCGGCGTTGACCTCATCCAACGCATAATTGATCCACAGGAGTTCGCGTCTGTCCTGTTTCACCGAATGCACTTTCCGGGCAGGCGCTTCGATGCACTGCCAGC
>JAADYY010000672.1 GCA_010092805.1 Chloroflexota bacterium
CCGGTGATGCTGTTTACGATGGATCGGGACGGCGTGTTCACCCTGTCTGAAGGCAAAGGGCTGGAGACGCTCGGTTTGCAGCCGGGGCAGGCGGTGGGGCAGTCCGCCCTGGAAATGTACGCCGAGTTCCCTGAAATTGCGGCGGATGTGCGCGAGGTGCTGCGCGGTCGCGGCCAAGTGACGGTGCGCGACGTGGGCGACTATGTGTATGAGACGACCTTCAAGCCGCTGTTTGACGACGACGGTACCCCAGACGGGGCGCTGGGCATCGTGCTGGACATCACCGACCGGGTGCGTGCCGAGCGCAAACTGCGCCAGCTCACCACCGATCTCGAACAGCGGGTCGAGCGGCGCACCGCCGAACTGGCCAAAGCCAACGACGAACTGACCAAGCTCGACCGCCTGAAGACGCAGTTCATCGCCGATGTCTCGCACGAATTCCGCACCCCCATCACGAGTCTGAATTCGCGGCTGTGGCTGTTGGAGCGCGCCAGCCCGGAAGATGTGCCGCGCCACGTGAGTCTGCTCAAGCAGCAGGTGGAACTGCTCAAGGAGCTGATCGAGTCGGTGCTGAATATTTCGCGGCTGGAATTGGGCGGCATCGAACGGCTCACCTTCGCGCCGCTGGACATCAACGATCTGGTCTGGCGCGAGATGACCGTCCAGGTGCCCATCGCCGAAGCACAGGGCCTGCTCATGATCTTTGAGCCGGACAGCAACCTGCCGCCCGTGCGCGGCGACGCCAGCCAATTGGCCCACGTCATCTCGAATCTGCTCAGCAATGCGCTGCGCTACACGCCCGCCGGCCAGGTGCTGGTTTCGACCGCCTGCCCCAACGGCACCCCGCACGCCAAGCTGGAGATCTGCGATACGGGCATGGGCATCCCCGCAGACGAACTGCCGCAGTTGTTCGAACGCTTCTTCCGCGCCACCAACGCCCGCCAATCCGAGCAGCCGGGCACTGGCCTGGGCTTGAGCATTGTGAAAGAGATCGTCGATTTGCACGCGGGCCACGTCGAGGTGGAAAGCACGGTGGGCATAGGCAGCATCTTCCGCGTTTACCTGCCCGTTTGGGAAACAAGCGCTGAACCCGTTAAATGATCCATCAATGGGTTAAGCCTAAAATAAGGCTTCTTTAAGATTCAGCCGCTGGTGCTTGAAGATGCGTTGACGCATGGTATGATTATTACACTTAACATCAAGTGTTGTGTACGTAAGCTGCTGTGATCCACACAAACCAGGGCGTACACAGCTATCGGAAAAGCGATTCTTTATGTCCGACCGACCTTTAGTGCTCTTTACCAACGACGACGGCATCGCCTCCCCTGGCCTGCTGGCTGCCGTCGAAGCTTTCTGTGACGACGCCGACATCCTGGTCGTGGCCCCGCGCGAGCAGCAGTCCGGCACCGGGCGCAGTATGCCCATCACCAGCGAAGGCCGCATTTACGCCCAAACCCTGGAAATTCACGGCCAGCCGCACACCGTCTACGCGGTGGATGGCACCCCGGCGCAGGCCGTGCAGCACGGCGTGATCGAACTGGCCGACCGGCTGCCGTCGCTGGTCGTCTCCGGCATCAATTACGGCGAGAACACCGGCAACGGCGTGACGATCTCGGGCACGGTGGGCGCGGCCCTGGAAGCCGCCAGCCTGGGGATTCCGGCGCTGGCCGTCTCGCAGCAGACGCCCAAAGACCTGCACCTGACGTATTCGAATGATGTCGATTTCAGCGCGGCGCGGCACTTCACGCGCGAGTTTGGGCTGTGGCTGCTGAGCGGCGCGCGCCGCCCGGATGATGTCGATGTGCTCAAGCTGGATGTGCCGCTGGGCGCGACCCCGGCGACGCCCTGGCGGGTGACGCGGCTGTCGCGGCGGCGGGTGTATTGGCCGACGCGCCCGGAGCGCCTCGCGCTTTCCGACGCGCACAAGATCGGCTATCACTTCGACTACGACCCGTCACAGGCCGAACCCGACTCGGATGTCTATGCGGTGCTGCATGAGGGCGTCGTTTCGATCACGCCGCTGAGCCTGGATCTCACGTCGCGCACGGATCTGTACCGGCTGCGGCAGTTTCTGAGCGGCGAGCACACCAACGGCCATTCGCGCCGCGAAACCGAGGCGCTGCGCTCGCAGATCAAGCAGGACAAGCCGGACGCCAACGTCTGAGCGCGGGCCGGCTGGCGGATCAGGGCAAACGCATCAAAGTCGTTCTACCTCTGTGCTCTTTTGTGACCCCAGTATCGCCCTCACCCCCTCGTATTCATTTCACATCGTGACCGCCCTGTGAAGCGCTAAAGCGGCGGTTGCGCGCCCACGCTGCGCCTTGGCGTGCTCGGCGTCGGCATCGGCGCGGCGGTGGGCCATGTGGTGACACGCGGGATTGCCGGCGGCATCATCGGCGCGGGCGTCGGCCTCACCCGCCTGATTCTGTTGCTGCGCCGCAAACCTGAATAACCCGCCCCCGCCGCGCTTCACGCAGCATTAATGCAATCGCTCGGCTGGGCAGACACAAAGTACGCTAGAATTAAGGCACTGTGTACCGCTGTCGAGCTTGTGGAGGGGTTGATGAGTAATCCGCGCGTTGTGGGTGTCATCTTTGGTGTGCTGCTGGCACTCGCTGGCGGCTGGTTCTGGTCGTACCTGCCTGACAATGATTTTCTGCGCCTCGTCGGTGCCGTGACCTACCCTGAGATCGCCACCGGGTTGGACGGCACCGGGCTGGTGATCACGGCGCTCGTCCTGGTATTGGCGCTAGGCGTCTTCGCCGGCGTCGCCGTCTTCTGGGGCATCATCGGCGTCGCCGGCG
>JAADYY010000673.1 GCA_010092805.1 Chloroflexota bacterium
AATCCCGCTCCCAACCGCCGCTTTGCGGCTAGGCGAGGGACTTCAAAAGCAGTTTTCTCCCCTGCTCCCGAACGCTGACGCTGGGAGAAGGGGCAGAGGGATGAGGGCCAAAACACAATCAAATCGATTGACCAACAGCATCTGTGCCGGCTAACCCATGTGATCCAGTTCGTCGGCGTGGCGCTGGCGATTCTTGGCCGCCCGGTCGATCAAGTAGCTGCGCCAGGCCAGCGAGAGCGCGGTGCATTCGGTGGCGAAGGCTTCGGCTTCGTCGGTGCTGTGCCGCTCGTCCATGATCGCGTTGGCGCGTGTGATCGTCCAGCCGTCGTGGGGGCGGGCGGTCAGCACCAACACATCGCCGGGGCTGACCGCGCCCGCTTCGATCACGCGGAAGTACCAGCCGGTGCGGCGGCTGTGCTGCACCCGCGCCGTCAGATCTTTGATGCCCCATTTGCGGGCCAATTTCCAGCACGGCTGGCGCGGCTGGCTGATCTGCACCGTTGCGCCGCCCACCTTGAACGTGTCGCCGATGCACACGTCGTTTTCGGTGAGGTCGCTGATGGTGAAGTTCTCGCCGAACGCGCCATAGACAAAATCCGGGCGCGCCAATTCCGCCTGCCAATCCGGGTAATGGGCCGCCGTGTACACACACACAGCTTTATCCGGCCCGCCGTGCGCCACCAGATCAGCTTGGGCGTCGCCGGTCAGGTTCAACGGATCCAGCCACAGCGCCTCAGCGACCGGCTGCTTAAAGATGCCGCTGTGCCAGGGCTTATCGTCCGTGCTGCCTTCTGTGCCCAGGTGCTTGGGCAGCCCAACATTCAGCGACACAATCGCTGCGCGCACATTTGGCACCACCCGGTCTGATGTTTGCTCCATCGCGTGCTACTCCGCTCGCTCTCCGCCTATCAGATGCCTATGAGCATAGGCGGATTACGCGCCGCCTGCAAGCGCCGGCACACGTTCGACCGGGGCCGACGATTGCAGCCAGCCCCGGCAGATGATTCGTGCGTGTAGCTACGCTTCGTACCGGATGTCAACGGCGCGTTTGGTCGCCGCCGATTCGAGGATCGCGTCGCAGATGACAGCGGTGCGGTAGCCGTCCTCAAACGTCGCGCCGTAGGGGGCCACCGGCTTCTCGTTGACGATAGCGTCGAAGAAGTGGTGGAACTCGTGCACAAACGTATCGCCCCAACCGATGATGTGGCCCTGCGGCCACCAGTTTTCCCAATACGGGTGATACGGCTCGCTGACCAGCACATTGGTGAAGCCGCGTGTCGTGTTCGGCTCAGAATCCGCCCAGTAGACGTTCAGTTCGTTCATGCGCTCCATGTTGAACTGAATCGAGCCTTTTTCGCCGTTGATCTCCAGCGTCTCGTGATTCTTGCGGCCCTGGGCGAAGCGCGTCGCCTCGACGGTGCCGACCGCGCCGTTTTCAAAGTCGAGCAGCGCCACGAACGCATCATCCACGTCGATCTTGCCCATGCCACCGCCATCCAGCGGGCGCTCCTCAACGAAGGTGCGTGTCATCGCCATCGTCTGCTTCGGTTCGCCGATCAGGAAGCGCGCCAGATCGATGATGTGCGAGCCGAGATCGCCCAGCGCGCCGCTGCCCGCCACCGATTTATCCAGCCGCCAGATCTTCGGGAAGTTCGGGTCGATGATCCACTCTTGCAGGTACAGTGCACGAAAGTGGAAGATGCGCCCCAGCGCGCCGCTCTCGATCAAGTGGCGGGCCTGCACAATCGCGGGCACAAAGCGATAGTTGTGCGCCACCATATGCTTGACGCCCGCCGCCTTCACGGCATCGAGCATCGTTTTGGCTTCCGCAGCGGTGCGGGCCAACGGCTTTTCGCAAAAGACGTGTTTGCCAGCCTGCGCCGCCGCAATGGTCGGTTCGGCGTGAATGTCATTCGGGCCGCCGTTATCGAACACCTGCACATTCGGGTCGGCGATCATCTGCCGCCAATCCGTGTAGTATTTTTCGTAGCCATAGCGTTTGGCCGCTTCGGCGGTCGCTGCCTCGTTACGCCCGCTGATGGCCGCCAGGCGCGGCACCGCGACGGGCGGGTACATCATGTAAGGGAGCTTCTTCAGCGCGTTCGAGTGCGCCTTGCCCATGAACGCATAGCCAAGCATCCCCACGCCAAGTTCGGGCGCTTCCCCTTCAGCGCGCGCCCCCGCCATCGACGTAAATCCACCATCCGACATCTGTCGATCTCCTAGTGCAATAAGGACTGCGCGAAGTTACTTCGTCGAGGCAAAGGCCGCGTCGAAGGCCACATCCGACGGCGTGAGATCCAGGCGGCGCACCAGATTCAGCGCTTCCGGCGCGCCCTGATCGCGGTTCATGCCGTTATCTTCCCACTCCACCGAGAGCGGGCCGTCGTAGCCCACCGTGTTGAGCGCCCGGAAGATCGGCTCGAACGGCACACCCCCGCGCCCCGGCGAGACGAAATTCCAGCCGCGCCGATGATCGCCAAACGCCAAATGCGAGGCCAGAATCCCGTTGCGCCCGTTGAGCACGCGCACCGACTCTTTGACGTGGACGTGCAGAATGTGCGGGGCGAATTCGTGCACAAACTCGACCGGATCGACCAACTGCCAGTACAGGTGGCTTGGGTCAAAGTTGATGCCGAAGGCCGGGCGGCGGTTCACCGCGTCGAGGGTGCGGTGAGTCGTCCAGAAATCGTAGGCGATCTCCGACGGGTGGACTTCCAGCGCGAACTTGACGCCGACCTCATCATACACATCGAGGATCGGGTTCCAGCGGTCGGCGAAATCTTGGTAGCCGTCCTCGATCATCTTTGGTGGCACGGGCGGGAACCCGGCCAGCGTGTGCCAGATCTTCGAGCCGGTGAAGCCGGTCACCACGCTCACGCCCAGCAGGGCGGCGGCGCGGGCGGTGTTCTTCATCTCTTCGGCGGCGCGCTGACGCACCCCTTCGGGATCACCATCGCCCCACAACCGCGACGGCAGAATCCCCTGATGCCGCTCATCAATCGGGTGATCGCAGACGGCCTGCCCCACCAGATGATTGCCGATGGCATAGCACTGCAGGCCGTGCCGCGCCAGAATGTCCTTGCGGCTTTGGATGTAGCTGTCGCTTTCCAGCGCTTTATCGACCTCAAAGTGGTCGCCCCAGCAGGCGATCTCCAGGCCGTCATAGCCGAAGGTCTTGGCTTTTTCTGCGATGGTTTCAAACGGCAGATCCGCCCACTGCCCGGTAAATAACGTGACTGGTCGTGCCATAACATTTTCTCCTGAAGCATCTCGTAAAGAGTCTATTGAGCGCACACCAACAAGCGCGCATAACCGTAGTGTACCGCCGCCGCTCACTTCGGGTCAAACGGCTCAGGGCTAGCGCACCAAAT
>JAADYY010000674.1 GCA_010092805.1 Chloroflexota bacterium
CTCACGAGGTCACGCTCACGCGCTCGGAACTCGAAACGCTGCTGGAAGCGAATGGCTTTTATCAGGCGCTGCGGCGCGTGGTCGATAAAGTGATGTATGTGGCCCGGCAGCGTGGGATCTTTAAAGAGGATATTCACTATGTGCTGCTGGTCGGCGGCACCTCGTTGATGCCATCGGTGCAAACGACGCTCAAGCAGTATTTCACCGACATGGCGGTGCGCGCCGATAAGCCGTTTACCGCAGTCGCTGAGGGCGCTCTACAAGTGGCAGCCGGTTACGGCCTGGAAGATTATCTGGCGCACAGCTACGGCTTGCGCCATCTCGATGCAGAGACGGGTAAGCACAGCTACGACGAGATCATCCCGATGGGCAGCCGTTACCCCACCGAAGTCCCGGTTGAGGTGCTGCTGAGCGCGGCCCACGATGATCAGCAAGAGGTGGAATTCGTCATCGGCGAGATCGACAGCGAATCTATCGCCATGATCGAGGTGAAGTACGAAGATGGGCAGGCGGTGTTTGTCGCCCAGGCCAACGAGGCCGCTCAACAGCAAATCATCCCGGTGAATGATGCACTGGTGGCGCAGAACCTGGCGAAGCTGGTGCCGCCGGGTAAAGCAGGCGAAGATCGCATCAAGGCCAATTTCAGTGTCGATGATCGCCGCCAACTCCGCCTTACCGTGACCGACGTCCAGACGAGTCGGGTGCTGCTGCAAAATGTGGTTGTAGCCACACTCCGCTAAGCGAGGAAACGAAAAAAACCTATGAGCGATGACAAAGCCACCCAGATCACTGGACGCGAGCCACGTCTTTCGGCCCAACTTTCCATAAAAGGCGAGCGCCGACTGTCGATGCGGCGGTTGGCGACGATGGTGAATGCACTGCCGCCCGAAGCGATCTCGCTGGAAGCGGCCACCGAGATGCTGCGCAGCGACGAGTTTTTTGTGCGCTACAACGCCGCCAAAATGCTCTCGCGGCGCGGTGACCGAGAAGCGCGCCTGATTATGCAGAGCGCGCTGAGCGAGGGCAAAGTGCCCACACGGGCGAGTGTCGCGCGGCACCTGGGCGGCTTCTCGTGGTTCGCCGCCGAGCCGCTGATCCGGCAGGCGCTCAAAGACGAGGACCCGCGTGTGCGCGAAGCGGCGATCTACGCGTTGTGCGATATGCGCGACAACAACGCCTACACCCTCATGGTGGAGGTGCTGCCCGGCGAGGACGACTACGTGAAGATGGCCGCCGCCTGGGGGCTGCGTGACTGTCAAGACCCGGAGGCGGTGCCCGTGCTGGAAACGGTGCTGAAAGCCGAAGATCCAGAGGTACGCATCCGTGCGCTGGAATCGCTGGGCACCAACGATACCCCGCAGGCCATGCCCATTGTCCGCAATGCCATGAACGACCCCGAACCGGACGTGAAATACGCTGCTACCCTCAGTTTGCTGGAGTTGGCGGGCGAAGCGTGGCTGCAAGAACTTTCCGGCATCATCGGGCGCACGCACGGTGTCACCCGGCAGCAGGTGCTGCGCGGGTTCTTCCACGCCACCAATTATCTCAAGATCGATGTGGCACAGACCAAAGCCGCTGATCTCATGATCGATGCGCTGGAGACGGCGCTCCTGGACGAGATGGCGGAAGTACGCATGGCGGTCGCGTGGCCGTTGGCGTGGATGCGCCACGACCGGACGCCCATCGTGCTGCGCCGCGCCTACCAAATCGAGCTGGATGTGGAGGTCAAGGCGCATATCGTGCGGGTGGCGGCCAGCTTGATGTCGGCGGCGGGCGAGGAAATTCTGGAAAGCGCGCTGAAGACGCCCGATGGCCCGGTGCGCAAAGTCGCTGACCAAATTGTCGCGGACAGGGCGAAGCGCAAGGTCACCACCGAGGCAGCCACCGCCGGCACCGGCTCAGCTTGAGCCGACCCGATCATTCCGAGATCGCCTGGATCACCCATGTATATGGCTGATCCAGGCGAATTCTTCCCTGCTCAAGCCGAGGTGTGATGGGCCTGAAGGCTGCGCACCGTGAAGGGTTTCTGGCTGAGCGCACGAATGCTCTGCACCATCGCGGTGGCGGCGCTCATTGTCGTGATCAGCGGCACGCCGTACAAATGCGCGGCACCCCGGATCAGCGCAACGTCGGCATGGGCCTGCCCGCCCAGCGGCGTGTTGATGATCAGCGCCACTTCACCCGCCCGCAACGCATCGATGACGTGTGGCGATCCGTCGCTCACTTTGTTGATCCGGCTGACGGGCAGCCCAATCGATTCCAGGTATTCAGCAGTACCCTCTGTGCTGATCAAGTGAAAGCCAAGATGATGCAGATCGCGCGCAACTTTCGTCACGGCTCCGCGATCATAGGGGTTCACGCTGATCAAGACTGTCCCCGACTGTGGCACGGGTGTGCTAGCCGCGATCTGCGCTTTGGCGAAGGCGTGGCCGAACCCCGCCGCATGGCCCATGACCTCGCCCGTCGAGCGCATTTCCGGCCCCAACAGCGCATCAACGCCGGGGAATTTCTGGAAGGGCAGCACGGCCTCTTTCACGAAGAACCCATCGACATGCGGCTCAGTCGTGAACCCCAGGTCGGTCAACGTCTTGCCCGCCGCGATCTGCGCGGCATAGCTTGCTAACGGCACCCCGGTCGCTTTGCTCACGAACGGCACGGTTCGGCTGGCGCGGGGATTGACCTCCAGCACGTAGACCTCTTCATCCTTGATCGCAAGCTGGATGTTGAACAGGCCGCGCACATGCAGCGCCTTGCCGATACGGTCGGCGTATTCGCGGATGATCTCGATGTGGTAGTAGCTGATCTTGTACGGCGGCCGCACGCACGCCGAGTCGCCGCTGTGGACGCCGGCTTCTTCGATGTGCTGCATGATCCCGCCGATGGTGACTTCGCTGCCGTCAGAGAGCGCATCGACATCAACCTCGAAGGCATCGTCCAGAAA
>JAADYY010000142.1 GCA_010092805.1 Chloroflexota bacterium
CACGGCGCGGATTGTAACCCATAATCCGCGCTTGACCGTTAAGAAAACATAGATATCCCAGTTGAGCACCACCAACAGCGCCAGCACCCCCAATGCTAGTACCCATAGCCATGACACCCACAATCCGCCGATCATTGTCAAAACCAGCAGCCCAGCCAATACAACACTCACACGGCCTGTGCGGTCAGTGTTTAGATCGTCAACGGCGTGACCATCGCGGAGAATCAGCAGCGACCATGGCAGCGCACGCCCAATCACATCCGAACGGATCAGTCTGAGTGGAGTGTAGATTTTCCAGTGCTTGACCTGAATATGCTTGCACAGCCGGATATGATACCCTGCGGCCCGGAGGCGATAACCGAGTTCGATGTCCTCGATGTAATACCAGCTTTCATCGAAGCCGCCCACCGCGTCGAACACCTCACGCTTGATCGCGCCACAAGCGCCCCAGAAAGTTGATGCGGCTTCTTGCCCTTGCTGATGCACATAATGATGGAGCAGGTTTTTATACTGGCTCAGAAAATTGGTACCGCCCGGCGCATCATCGTAGGAGCCAATGAGCGCATCAATGGTTGGATCATCTTGGAAAGCGGTGACCACCTGCCCGACCAAAATCTCAGGCACGGTGACATCTGCATCCAGAAACAACACGATTTCACCTGAACAACGCTGCACCCCAATGTTGCGGGCGGCAGCAGGGCGCACACGAGTCGGCAGATCAATGATTGTGACATCAGCCGCATGGGCAATGCTTCGATCTTCGGGGATGGTGCCATCGAGCACCACAATCACTTCAAAAGGCGGCGGGTCGAGCAGCTCGATTGACCTCAACAGCGCGCGTAGGGGTTCACGTCCCGCATAGACAGGAACAACAATGCTGATTTTGGGGACCATGTGTCCATTCGGTTTGGGGAATACTGGTGAAGATTGTACAGTGCACTGCGAAAAACACCAGAATTGGACGGACGGTAGTTCTGAACTGCCGCCCCCCAACCATTATCCCAACCGCTGACACCCTGGTTCAGGGTGATGTGTGCCGGCCACACGATCACGACTTGCACACTGCGCTATCGCGTCAGGTAACCGGTGGCGGCACCAGCACGAAACGCCCATAAGCGACGAACAGCGCCAGCGCTAGCAGAACAATGTTTGGGACGATGCTGGAGATTTCACTGCGCCGCAGATGTGTAATGGCCGCGCCCATCATGACCAACCCCAGCCCCACCGCAACGACGCCCCTGACATACACCTCCCGGTTGCAGTGCTGATCCGTAACTCAGATTACATGGATTTAGGTTGAATGTGCAGAGTCATGATCGTTTTTGCCGGAATATCACATTTCAACCGCCGCTGCTCCTCGATGCGCAACACCTCAAGGATCTGCTCCTGGAGCGTTGCCGTGTGGGCAGTCGCTATATCAATGGGCAGGGTGAGTGTCGCGGTCGCCACTTCAAGTGAAGGATTGTACAGGCGGATGATCAGCGCTTGGCCGTCCTCAGATTGCTTCAGGCTGCTGAGGACAACATTGTCTCCGCTGATTTGCAGCCCCCGTTGTCGCGGGTCGTGCTCGCCCGAATGCGGAACACTTGTCACGACGCGCGGTGGGTTGAGAAATTCATGGGCCTGCTGCCATACATCCGCTGACGCCCACGCCCCCGAATGAGGATACAGCGCGATCCGGTAATGTAGTGTTTGCTGAAGCTGGGCTTCTGGCGTGGGGATGCCAGGGCCTGCGCCGCCGATGATGGTCGTTGGGTCGCGCCTTGCCCCCAGATAGCCAACCGCGCGCAGCAATGTCAACGACACATCCGCCGACTCGTCATGCGCTGCGACAGCAAACTCGTGGAGGCCATGCGCAATCACACAGAGGCCCGAACTTGCGTCCGCCGCCGAAACATCCATCCAACCATGCATCGGGAAGGTATCCGGCGGGTCTTCGACCCACCAATCGCCTGGCGTGATAGGTTCGGGGTTCACGGCGCGTGTCACCACATCGAACT
This sequence comes from Chloroflexota bacterium, assembly GCA_010092805.1. Lineage (GTDB taxonomy): Bacteria > Chloroflexota > Anaerolineae > Aggregatilineales > Phototrophicaceae > Flexifilum. The sequence continues at coordinate 2,001 of JAADYY010000142.1, forward strand.
GCATGGCGCTGCTCGCCTGTGTGACGCCGCGAAACCCGGTCGGGAAGCGCATTTGCAGCCGATGATCTTTGACGCGGTTATCGATAGTCACCGCGATTTCCAGCCGCTGGCTGCCCTCACGCAAGATCAAATCGACCGTGATGGGGCAAACGATAGTCTCGTCGCGGCGGCGCTGCCGTGCGTCGTCCAAGCCGATGGGGAGTTCAAAGTCGTACTCAATGCGAAGCTGCTGGAGACACACACCCGTCCCAACTTTGGCGATGCGTGGATGCGCGCCCACAGAAGACACCACCCGGTTGAAGGGCGGCGGCGAAAATGTGTAGCCATCGCCGTTGTCGCCGCTATCGATGAAGAGACCCAACCCGGCGAAGGTCTCCTGCCAATCTCCAGTGCGCGCCGTCATGTCGAAGGTGCCGTTGGGGTTGACGACGACTCTGAGGTATTCGTTCTCGATGATGTTGGGTGGTTTGGCAGCGGCTTTCCAACGATTTGGGTTGAGATCGGTTTTTAGGAAGCAGGTTGTATACCCCATTGACGGCAGCACCGCCCGAAAACTCGCCCGCACTCTATACACATCCAGCACACCGCGTGGCCCAGAGGCCAGTGCGATAGCGGTCGTCGTCTGCTGAACATCATGGATTTGAACGGGGATTTCCTCACCCTCCAGCCCACGCAGCCGAATGCTTCTG
>JAADYY010000675.1 GCA_010092805.1 Chloroflexota bacterium
CGCCCACCCAACACGTTATCCGCGCCGACATGCGCCAGAATACCATCGACACCTTCGACACGGCGGTCAACCGTCACCACAACCACGCCCGCATCGACCGCCTGCTGCACGGCTGGGGCCATCGCCGCTACATCCAGCGGGCTGATAACCAGGGCCTGTGCGCCCTGAATGATGGCGGCTTCGACATCGGCGGTCTGGGTGGGGACGCTGCTGCGCCCGTCGCTTTCCAGCAGAGTGATGCCGCCGATAGCTTCAGCTTCATCACGAATCTGCGCCTGCATGTGGACGAAGAAGGGGAACGCCAGGTCAGGCATCGAGCTGGCGACGGTCAGGTCATCCTGCGCACCCACCGAAAGCGGCGCGAGGATCACGGTGAGGAGCAGCGCAAACAAGAGCACCAGTTTTTTCATGACTGTGGAACCTTTCGTTGTGTTATAAGTGGAGATCAATTTAGGGCAAAGCCTTGGTCTGCTGGCCGCCGCCCCAGTGCAGCACCCAGGCAGACACAGCGTGGATCGACCAGCAGGTCGACCCATATTCTATACTAACGCAATTTTCGGATCGCGGTCAGGCAGTTCGTCGAGATTTAATGAACTGGTCGAACCAGACCGCCACGACGATGATCACGCCGATGATGATCTGCTGGATGTACGACGATACATTCATCAGCACCAGGCCGTTGGTGAGGACGCCGACAAGCACCGCGCCGACGACCGTGCCCAGCACCCCCCCTTCGCCGCCGAACAAACTCGTGCCGCCGATGACCACCGCCGCGATCACGGTGAGTTCGTAACTCACCCCCGCGACGGCCTCCGCCGAATTGAGGCGCGAAGCCAGCACAAACCCGCCCAGCCCGGCCATGAAGCCGACGATGACATAAACGCTGAGCTTGATGCGCCCGGTGTTGAGGCCGGAAAGCCGCGCCGCTTCCTCATTGCCGCCAACGGCGTACACATGGCGTCCGTAGCGGGTGTAGCGCAGCACGATATGGGCTACCAGCGCCGCGCCCAGGAAGATGATCACGGGTACCGGGACTTCATTGTTGATCACGCGGCCCTGACCCCAGAAATTGAACGCCTCATCAAAGCCGCTGATGGGGCCGCCGTTGGAGAAGAACAGCGCCGCGCCGCGAAACGCCGATAAGCCGCCGAGCGTCACCACGAACGGCGGCACCCGCATTCGTGTGACGGCGCTGCCTTGCAGCAGCCCGCCCAGCACGCCGATCAACACGGCGCTGAGTGCAGCCGCCAACACCGATCCTTCGAGGAAGCCGAGGTTGATGCCGGTGTGCTGCAAAATGAATTCGCCGCCCTTGTACAGATCTGCGCACACCAGCCCGGCGAAGGCCAGCAGCGACCCCACCGACAGGTCGATGCCTGCGGTGAGAATGACGAACGTCATGCCAATCGCCAGCAGCCCGGTGATCGAAACCTGACGCATCACGTTCCACAAATTGAGCGGCAGCCAGAAACGCGGCTGTAACAGGCCGAAGATGATGGCCAGCAGCACCAGAAAGATCAGCGGGGCGAAACGGGCGAGAAAATCGGGCAGGTTGAAGCGCCGCTCGGACGGTTTGGGTTTGGCGCTTTCAGTCGGGGGTGGGGTACGAGAGGCTTGATCCATTGCGGCTCACTTTTCCTGAATAAACATGGACAGTATGTTGCAAACAAAGGGTTACATTCTGACCTGAGCGCTGACGGCTTCGTCGAGGGCCATGTGCTGCATCAAGAGTTCTTCGCTGGCCTGCGCGCGCAGAAATTCGCCCGTGATGCGCCCCTGCCGCAGCGTCAAAATGCGGTCGCTGATGCTGAGGATCTCCGGCAGTTCGGACGAAATCATGATCACCGCGATCCCTTGATTCGCCAGTTCGTCCAGCAGTTGGTGGACTTCGGCCTTGGCGGCCACGTCGATGCCGCGTGTCGGCTCATCCACGATCAGCACTTGGGGTTGCAGCGCCAGCCAGCGCGCGATCACGACTTTCTGCTGGTTGCCGCCGCTCAAGTTGCTGACGCGCTGCTCCGGCGTCGCCATCCGGATGCTGAGTTTGCGGCGGTACTCCTCAATCAACTCATTTTCGGCGGGGCGGTTGACAAATTCGCCGAAGCGCAGCAGCCGGCTCAGCGAGGCAATCGACAGATTGGCGCGCACGGCCAGCGCCAAAAACAACGCTTGCTGCTTGCGATCTTCGGGGACCAGGCCCAACCCCAGCCGGATCGCGTCGCGTGGTGAGCGGATCGTCACGGGTTCGCCGTTGATCTCCAGATCCATCGAATCGACTTCATCTGCGCCGAAGATCGCGCGGGCGATCTCGGTGCGCCCCGCCCCGATCAGCCCGGCCAAGCCGAGGATCTCGCCGCGCCGCACCGCAAAGCTGATGTTTTGCAGCGTGATCGCGTTGGGGTCGCGGGTGTCTGGGGTGTGGTTCAGGTTGCCGACGCTCAGCGCGACATCGCCGAAACGGTGCTGCGAGCGGCGCTGGAACAGTTCGCTGGCCGAGCGCCCCACCATCATCCGAATCAGCCGCTCGGTGGAAAGGCGGTTGATCGGTTCGGTGCCGACGTTGCGGCCATCGCGCAGCACCGTCACGCGGTCGCAAATCTCGAGCGCTTCTTCCAGGTGGTGGGTGATGAAAATGATGCTGATGCCCTGCGCCGTCAGTTCGCGGATGATCTGGAGCAGGCGCTGCGTCTCGTGCTCGCTGAGCGCGGAGGTTGGCTCGTCCATGATGATGATCTGCGATTGGATGGACAACGCCCGCGCGATCTCGACCATCTGCTGTTCGGCGACACTCAGGTTGCGCACCAGCGTCATCGGCTTCAGGTCAATATCGAGCCGCCACATCAGCGTTTCGGTTTGCCGCTGAATCGCGCTCCAGTCGAGCAAGCCGCGCCCGCCCGGTTCGCGGCCCATAAATACATTTTCTGCAACCGTCAGGCTGGGGACGAGCGTGAATTCCTGGTAAATGGTGACGATGCCCAGCCGTTGCGCTTCCAATGGGTTCTGGATTTCGACCGGCTCGCCATTGAGCGTGATGGTGCCGCTGTCCTGGCGGTACGCGCCGGAGAGAATCTTCATCAGCGTGGATTTCCCAGCGCCGTTTTCGCCCAGCAGGCCATGCACCTCGCCGCGATACAGGTTCATCTCCACAGCAGAGAGGGCCTGGACACCAGGGAAGGATTTGTCGATGTGTTCCATCATGAGGATGGGTTCTTCACCGACCCGGATTCTTTGCGGGTGCGCATCAAGATCTATCATGAAAGCAAAAAACCTCTTGGACAACAATCCGTCTGAGGGACGGTGGTCATCTGCTAGCCGCGCGGTGGTGAGGCGTTGCCGGCAGCGACGAAGAAAATTTGGTTGAATGATGCAGCCAACGGCGCAATGGTAAGCGGTGGCTGCCGCATCATTAAAAATTTTCGGTAACTCAATTCAAGTGTAGTTGAGGGGGGAGGGGATGTCAAATAAGCGATCAAGCGTGGAAGTGCCGGGCACCAGCCGTAGGGCACGGCTGGCGCTGGGTGCGGTGGCTGAACGCTTGATCAGATTTCGCCGTAAAACAGGAAGAAGCGCTGGCCGCCCGGCGCGGTGAACATGGCGTTGCCCAGCTTGCCATCAACTTCCGGCGGCACGGCCTGGAATTCTGGCAACTCATCCTTCAGCGTCGTCAGACGGTCGATCATATCGCCGGAGAAGTAGGCGATATATTGGCCGTTAAAATCGGGGTTCTGGTGCAGCCCGATCACGATCATCCCATCGCTGATGATGCCCCAGGGGTACGGATCGGTCGATTCGTGGAGCTTGTCATAGCCCAGCTTCCCCCAAAACGCCAGCGACGCTTGCAGATCGCTGGTGGCGATGGTGAATTCGCCGAATTTGCCAAAGCGCGAGATCGGGCTACGGTTGAGGGCGTCGCCTGGGGGCATGGGGACATCGACGGTTTGGCTGGTGAGCGAGACGGGAAAGGCATCCGGTGCAGTGAAGCTGGCCGTCGGGTTGTTGCGGTTCAGGGTCGCCCCCGCCTCGGTGAGCGCGGTGGCAATCGCATCCAGATCACTTCCGGCATAATGCAGTTGAATCGATGGGCGGTCGCCCCCGGCGTCAACCAAGCGCAGGTTGTAGCTGCCGTCGGTGAGGATGGTGTCGTTCACCGGCTTAAACCCATACTTGATGTAAAAATCACGGGCGGCGGCGGGGTCGTTGACGGCAAAGACGATTTGTAGGTAGTTTCCCAGTTTCACGTTTGATCCTTTCAGTTGATAGTCTATACATCGCTACAGCGAGCAAACAAGTGTTCGTAAATTGATGATAACTGGAAATCGACAAAATGTGAACACCTGTTTTTTAGTATAAGCAAAGATCGATGCAGCCACCCCCCGATTATTCGGGGAATGGCGCGCTGTAAATCCGGCTGCGCAGCTGCGCGATGGTGCGCAGCCAGGCGATCCGCGATTGCGGGCGTTGCTGCGTCTGATCGCGCAGAACAGCAGCGATGGCCGCTTTGAAGCCGAGCCGAGGGTAGCGCTCGAGCACCGCTGTGAGGGTCTCCGGCGCGATTTCCCGGTGGCGCAACCCGATCACGTCGAGCGCGGCACCCGCATTCAGCAGATGCGCCTCCGCCCCCTGCTTGACGCTCACCTGCACGTTCAGGTGCAGCGCGATCATCTCATTGAGGCGGTCGCAGCGTTCTGGCGGCCACCCGCGCTCCGCCACGAACCCGCTGGCAACCCGCCCGCCCTCGACGGCGTAGCAATGCGCGGTTGGATCTTTGGCTTTGTAGGCGTCCGCCAGGCCGAGGTCATGCAGCGCCCCGGCAACCGCCAGCAGTTCGGCGTCGTAGCGCAAATCATCCGCTTGGGCGAAGATGACGCCCCAGCAGTACGTCCGCAGGCAGTGATTGACCAGCGTTGGCGATGACACCGCTGTGCACAGGGCGAACGCATCCTGCACAATGGCGGTATCGGGCAGTTGCAACGCGGCCACATCAACGCGGGTGAAGTGGGGTGGGCGCGTGCGCGCCAGCCAGTCCGTGATTTGCATACGAGCGGCGCTCAACGCCATGTCGAGTCGCTCTTGGGTTGTCAGCTTGCCGCCGGTGCGGTTCGCCCATCCCAATGATCCAAGCGTCATCAATAAACCTCCGGTGGTGGATGAGATCAAAAAAAGGCCGCCGGATCGCTTGATCCGGCGGCCTCATCGCGTCCGTTCGGCGCGAAAGCAAGCGGGTTACGGTAGGCGTTTACGGCAGTTGCAGTTCGCCGCCCAAATTGCCTTCGCTGCCCGAAGACGGGGCGACCGGCGCGCTCGCTGCGGGCTGCGCCAGCGCCGGAACACCCGGGGCCGCCGCAGGTTCAAGCTGAGTCACCATTGTGTCGGCTGGCACCGTGATCGGCATGACGGGGGCGAAGCTGCCCCAGCGCCCAACGACCGGCTGCGAATTGAAGATACCGCCGTACGCCAGCCCGATATTGCTGATGCCCTGCGTGGCGGTGTTGCGCAACGCCCACAGCGCCAGGTTAGTGGCCGTGATCCCGATGCCGTCGGTGCCGTCGTTGTCCCAATCACCACCCAGCGGGCTGCTGTTGACCACACCGCCGTAGACAAAGCTGAGATCAGCGGGGCCGGCGCTGTTGGTGTTGCGGAGCTGCCAGAAAGCGAGCGCCGAGTCGTAAGTGCCGACGGTATCGACGTTGTCGCCGTCCCAGTCACCCACCACCGGGGTCACGCCGGTCTGACCGAAGGTGAAGTTGATTTCGGAGATGCCGCTGCTGTTGCTGTTGCGCAGCATCCACATGCCGTTGGTCTGGTTGTAGATGCCGGGCGTATCGATGCCGTCGCCGTTCCAATCGCCCACCACAGGCAGCGCACCGCTGATGCCGCCGCCAAACACAAACGAAATGTCGCTGTTGCCGCTCGTGTTGCTGTTGCGCAGGAACCACGCGCCTGTTGCCGGAATGAACAGCCCCGGCGTATCGATGCCGTCGCCGTTCCAGTCGCCTGCAATGGCGATCGCGCCCGGCAACCCGCCGAACACGAACGCGATTTCTGCATCGCCGCTGGTCAGCGTCTGGCGCAGCAGCCACAACGCGTTTGCCGGGTCGTAGATGCCGATGCCATCACCGGACATTTCCGGCACTGCCGTAACCAGAATGTTGGCGACCAGCAGGGTGCAATCCCAGAAATCACCGGGGTTGCCGTCGCCTTGCTGCGCCGTGTTGAAGCGCACCGTCGTCGGCGCGACTGGCTCGAAGGCGGTCACGTCGAACGACAGTGTATCCCAGTAATTGCCGTCCGCACCCGTATATGGCTCGACAGCAAACACCTGCCCGTTGATCAACTGGCTGCCGTCCACGCCGGGTTCCAGGCCGTCGCCGTCGCCGACGATCTGCCAGAGGGTGGCGCTGTTGAGGCGTTCATCGGTGAGGTAACCGTCGAAGGTATCGAAGTAAGCATCCTCGAAGTCATTGACGGTGACGGCACCGTCGTTGACGATGATAGACTTCGGCGGCAGGCCCGGCGCGGTGTACACCACCACGATGGATGCGCCCTGCGAGTCGTTGCTGGTAATGTTGACGCTGGCATCGGTGGGCAGGCCAGCGATGGTGTAGGTACCGTTGCCCGCCACCAGATTGGTCACGTCCGCCCGGTAAGCGAAGTTCGACTCTGGGTTCTGGCTGCCGGACGGCCAGCAGGTGGCCCCGCCCACCCCGATGTTCGTCCCGGCGACGGCGTTACCGTTCAGCGTGACGTTGGCGAAGTTGTTGTCGAAGCCGATGGTCGCCCAGTACAGGAACGCCTGCACGACCGTCGCGCCCGCCGGAATCGTGTTGAGCACGATGTCGCCGGTGCCGGTTTCGCGCAAGCCAACGCCGGCGGCGGTGGCGTCGAAGCTGCCTGTCAGATTCACGGATTGGCTCAGGCTGCCGACCACAGCACGCGGCGCGACGCCGGCTGGCGACGCCGCAAACGACCCGACACCACCGTCCGGTTGTGTATCCTGCGCGACCGCGAATCCGGTCAGCACCAACAGCACCACGACACACAGGATCAGCGCCGCATTCCGAAATTGCCCATTTCTGCTCATCAGCATGATCACCTTATATTTGCTCGCGAGATAAAAATGCTTGCAGTTGATATGTTACAGAAATCTAGGGGGTACTTCTAGACCACTGCCCCACGCGTGCCCGACTCCAAGGCCGGGCACGGTACTTCTATCCTATCTCAGATTCGTGTCCGTGCGACATTTAGACAGATATTAAGACAGAATGCCAACAATTC
>JAADYY010000017.1 GCA_010092805.1 Chloroflexota bacterium
GCCGAAATGCGGCACCAAACATCCCCGGTACGGATCAACCACACAACCGCCGGCCAGAGCGCTTACTTCATCACACGCTACCACGACGCTATGACGGTGCTGAAAGATCCGCGCTTCATCAACGACGCGCGCAAGCTGCCGGGTTGGAACGACTGGACGAAAAAATGGTATGTGCCCACGCCGCTGAAAACATTTGTCGATAGTATGGCCCTGGCTGATGAGCCAGATCACACGCGCCTGCGCAGCCTGGTCCATAAAGCGTTTACCCCCAGTCGCGTCCAGCAGCTCGCAGGCGACATCGAACGTATCGCCAATGAACTGCTCGATGCAGCCGCCAGCAAACGCGAGATCGACTTCATGGCAGACTATGCGCTGCCGCTGCCGCTCACCGTGATCGCGGATATGATGGGGGTGCCACAGCCAGATCGCACCAAGTTCCGGCGTTGGATGAGCAACACCATCGCCGATATTTCGCCCAATGACCGCCTGAAGCTGATTCCAAAAATGCTCAATGCGTTGGGCTTGAACGGCTTGCTCAAGCGGCTGGTGGAAGACCGTCGCCGCAACCCCCGCGATGACCTGACGACGGCGTTGGTTCAGGCGGAAGAAGCGGGCGACCGCCTGTCTGAAGATGAATTGATTGCGATGCTGTTCCTCATTTTGTTCGCGGGGCACGAAACCACTGTCAATCTCATCGGTTCTGGGACGTTGGCGCTGCTGCAACACCCGGATCAGTTTGCGCAGTTGAAGGCCAACCCCGACCTGATGGATTCGGCGATTGAAGAGCTGCTGCGTTACACCAACCCTGTGCAGCATATCGCCTACCGTTACGCGCTGGAAGCCGTCACATTGGGCGACATCGAGATCCCTCAGTACGGCACCGCGCTGGTGGGCATCGGGGCCGCCAACCGCGACGAAACTGTCTTCGAAAACCCCGAAGTGCTCAACATCACCCGCCACCCCAACCCTCATGTCGCTTTTGGCTTTGGCATCCATTACTGCCTGGGCGCGCCGCTGGCCCGCCTCGAAGCCAAGATCGCGTTCAGCACCTTGTTCGAGCGTTTCCCCAACCTCCAACTTGCCGCCCCAGCGGATCAGTTGCAGTGGCGCGGGGCACCGTCGCTGCGCGGCCTCGTAAGCTTGCCCGTCCGCTTGCAGGGTTGACAACCATCAGCCAAACGCCGCCAGATTCGGCGTGGTAGGTTCGCTGCCCCACGCGCTGGCGGCGCGCAATCAGCGAGCAGGCGTAGTCTTTCCGTCGAGTGCCAGCCCCGACAGATTCGGTTACAATGAAGTGCATAAAGAACGTCGCCGCACCTGTGCCGCACCGACGTTCCTGCCATCCGCGATCATTCGATCAGTAATGAGGAAGGGATCTGTTGTGAACCGTAATCATCGCCTCTTTGTCTGGCTGGCGCTGCTGCTATTGGCGCTGGCGATTGTGCCGGCTGCCGCGCAAGATAACGGCGACGATGTGCCGCTTGTGAACCCCAACGCGAACATCAGCTTTCCGCCGCCTGTGTACGTGCTGCGCGGCGCAGTCGATTTGCGCGGTTCGGCCAACCTGCCGAACATGACCAATTACTTCGTCGAATTCCGCCAACTCAACGACGACCTGACCTCGAATGAGGAGGGGATTTGGTCGCCCGCCCTGCTGGCGAGTGCGCGTGCGGTGCAAGATGACGTGCTGGGCAGTTGGGATACCGCCAACACGATGGACGGGTTGTACGAACTGCGCCTGACGGTCAATGTGACAGCGCCGGGGCAGCCGGTGTTCTTCGTCGTGTCGCCCGTGCGCATCGAAAATGAGCCGCCGCCGTTCGTGCAGGTGGTGCCCACCACCACACCGCTGGCGACTCAGGCCGTTTTCCCGGTGCCGACGACGGCGGTACCACCGACCGCCGCTCCCACTGAAGACCTCACCCCGCGCATCGTCATGGATGTGGCGCGCGGCAACGTCCGTTCCGGCGATAGCACGCTCTACCCCATCGTTGCTGGGTTGAGCGCAGGCCAAACCGCCGTCATCCTCGGCATCAGCAGCCGGGGCACGGGCTGGTTCCTGATAGACCTGGGTAATGAGCGAACCGGGTGGGTTTCTGGGGAGATTGTGGACACAACAGGCAGCCTGGTTAACTTGCCACGCATCGTGCCGCCGCCGGTGCCCGTGACACCAACGCCGACCTTCACGCTGACACCCATCGCCACCATCACGCCAGCGCTGGCCCCGAACCTGGTGGCCGGGAACGTCTATATTGAGCCGGGGTCACCGGTCTGCAACGAAGAATTCAACGTTGGCCTGGATGTGGCGAACCTGGGCAACCAGGCGACCCTGCAAACGACGATCCTCAACATCCGTGACTTGCGCGCGGCGGATGGTTCGGAGCAGATCAGCGTCAACGCCGAAATCCCGATCATTCAGCCGGGCCAGACGGTGCGCATTGATGTGCGGATTCGGGTGGGCACCTGGTTCAATGAGAGTCATCGGCTGGTATACACCATCGATCCAGGCAGCCTGATCGTTGAGGCGAGCAAGACCGACAACACCGCCACCGCCGAATACTTCCTGAACCAGGGCGGCTGCGGTTGATCATCTGAGCGGGGGGCGGGCCGCGAAACAATCGTTACATGCTTCGCACCGGAGCGGGGGCGCAACTGCTGTGCCCCCGCGTTGTGCTGTCTTTTGCCCGGCAGCGGCGCAAACACCCACCTAGATTGCCATCGCTTTGCATGCCCTTTGGCTATATAAATACAAATTACGCTTTATCACAAGGAGCAGCCATATGCGCAGATTCGTCAGCGCTTTGTCGATCAGTGTCTGGGGCGTCGTGGCGGCGGCGCTGTCGATAGGGGCGGTGACCGCCCAGGACGCCATCACCATCCGCATTGAGTGGCCGCCGTCGGTCTACCACGTGGACGGCGTGATCACCGTGCAGGGCACCGTGACTCACCCGGATTTGTTCAGCTTCTTCCTGGAGTTGGCAACTTTCACCGACGACCTTGACGACGCCAACTGGATTCCGATCTCGCTGCCAAACCGCACGCCTGTGATCAGCGGGGCGCTGGGCGAATGGGATACGACCCGACTGGAAGATGGGCTGTATTACCTGCGGGTGAGCGCGATCCTGACCAGCAACGCGATTCTCACCGAAGCGGTCGGGCCGATCCGTGTGCTCAACGGCAACATCGTCGATCAAACAGGCGGGGCGGTGGTCGTGGTGCCGCCCGCGCAACCCCCACCCGTCGATGCTGCCCCCGGACAGCCCGTCGTCTCGCCCACCCCTGAAGCGACCCCGACGCCCGTCCCGCGCCCGCCTGTCGTCAATGATCTACCGTTGCCTGTGGGCGGGCAGTTCAACAATTTCGACGAGGACGCGCTCGATCTCATCGACGCTGCGGGCTTCACCTGGATCAAGTGGCAGGTGCCGTTCTTCGTCGATGATCCGTCGCTGTTCGCTGTCGCGCGGGATCGTATCGATTGGTCGCACGCCAACGGCTTCAACGCCATGCTCAGCATCAAAGGGCTGCCCGAACAGCTTGAGCCGATTGGCGCGGAGGATTATTTCCCGCTGTTCGCCGAATTCGTCGGCGAGATCGCCGCACTCCAACCCGACGCGATCCAGATTTGGAATGAGATGAACCTCGACCGCGAATGGCCGCGCGGCCAGATCGACCCTGAGCTGTACGTCGATCTGCTGCGCCAATCCTACGAGGCGATCAAGGCGGTTGACCCGGAGATCATCGTGATGACGGGCGCGCCCGCCCCCACCGGCGCGGAGGGCGCGTTCGGTCTCGACCGGGTATGGAACGATGACCGTTACTACGCCGGGATGGCCGCCGCCGGGGCCGCCGATTTCGCCGATTGCATCGCCGTTCACTACAATGAGGGCGTGCTGCCACCCGACGCCACCAGCGGCGACCCGCGCGCGGACGCCAGCCCCACCCGTTACTTCGTCCCGATGATCCGGCGGGCCTCTGCGCCGTTTGCGGGCAGCGGCGTGCCGTTCTGCTTCAGCGAGTTGGGGTATGTCTCAGGCGAAGGCTACGGCGAGCTGCCGTCCGGGTTTGCGTGGGGCGCGGGCAACACCGTCGAGGAGCAGGCGGAATGGCTGGCCGAAGCCATCCAGATCGCGGCGGCGCTCACCGACGTAGACATCCAACTGATCATCGTCTTCAACGTCAACTTCGACCGCTTCGTCGACGGCGACCCGCAGGGCGGCTATGCGATCATCCGCCCTGATGGTTCGTGCCCGGCCTGCGAGACCATCGCGGCGCTGCGCCGCTGAATCGTTACGGTTCGGCCAGCGGCGGCGGGGTTGGCGCGCCGGCCAACTGTGGGCTGATCGATTCGCCGCACGCGAGCAGCTCTGCCTCAAAATCGCCCAGCAGCGCGGTGTCCGGGATCGGTCTGGCTTGTTCCAGGTTGTAGCCACGCCGTAATTCTCGGCCCGCCGCGCTGCAATTATTGTCGGCGATGAACACCCGCCCGGCGGAGAGATAATGCGCCGGGTTGGTGGTGCCCGTGCGCATCAACTGCTCGTAGGTCTCGACGGCATCTTCCAGCGGCACATCCGGCGCGTTGAACTGCACGATGCCCATATAGCTGAGACAGGCGATGTTACCTGGGTCGAGGGCGACGCAGCGCTGGAGATAATCGATGGCGCGGTTGGCATCGCCCACAACACTATTGCTGAAGAACCCCAGCGCGTACAGCGCGTCGAGATTTTGCGGGTTGTCGGATTCGACCTCTTCCCACATCAATTCGGCGTCGGCGTCGTTGTCCAGCGCCCATTCCACCCAGCCGAGTTCGATTTTCACGTCGGGCATGTTGGGTGCCAGCGTGTAAGCCGTCTCAAAATCGATCCGCGCGGCTTCACGGTCGAAGTTCGAGTAGTTGTTGATCAGCCCAAGTACATAATGCGCTTCGTAGCTCTCTGGGTTGATCTCGATGGCTTCTTCCGCCAGATCCGTCGCGCGGGACGGTTGGTTGGCATCGAGATAGGCTTCGGCCCGAAACGCCCGCGCCCGCGCGCTGTCTGGGGCGAGCGCCTGGGCGCGCAGCGTATACGGAATCGCTTCGACGGGGCGGTCGTTACGCGCTAACGCCAAGCCATACACCGCCCACAAATCCGCGCTGAACGGGTCGGCGGTGAGGGCGGTTTCCGCCGCTGCCAGCGCGGCGGCGTCGCGGCCTTGCAGCAGCAGCCCCAGCGTATAGCGATAATGCGCCTGCGCATCGTTGGGCACATTCTCGATGATCTGCGCATAAATGGAGGTCGCTTGCTCAATCGCGCCCGCCTGCCAGGCGTTGTCGGCGTCGCGGAGCGCGGGGGCAGGGTTGGTCGTCGGCATCGGCGACGGCGCGATCATCGTGGCAACGCCGCTCACGCCCTCACCAACGCGGTCTTCGATCCAGTTGACCACCTGGGGGCTGAGCGTATCGCGCTGCTCGTAGATCAACTGCCCGGCGATCACCACCAGCGGCGTCAAGATCCACAGCCACAGCCAGCGCTTCGAAAACAGATAGCGGCGCGGACGCTTGCGCGCTTGATATTTCTTAGGGACGCGCAGATACATCGCTCAACCTCCGGCTCGCTTCATCAGCCACCGATGGGCGTGGGCGGGATCGGCGTGGGCGGGATCGGCGTGGGCAGGGCGAACCCGCCGTAGCCGGTGCAGTTCTCGCGCACCAATTGCAGCCCCGTCAACGACGCTTGCAGCACTGGGTTATCCGCTTCGGGGCCAATGAGGGTCGCCCGCAGCCGCCCCACTGAATCGCTGAGAATATTCCAGGCATCGTCACAGTGGCCCAGGTAGAAATGCGCCAGCCCGCGTAAATAGAAGCACTCGATCTCGTCGGAGCCGAGTTCAACGCAGCGCTCAAACGCATCAATCGCGCCCTCATAGTTGCGGCGTGCGTAGCGCACCTGCCCCAATCCGCGCCACGCCTGCGGGTACTCTTCATTGCGGATTTCCAGCGCATCTTCGCAATAATCCTGCCCGAGTTGGTGCTGCCCCACGCGCGTGTACGCCTCACAAATGCGCAGATAGGCCCGCGCGTTTTCCGGCTGCATCGCCAGCACATCTTCATAGGTGGCGATGGCGAGCGCTGGCTCCTCCTCATTGAGGTACATTGCGGCCAGCTCGAAATACGGCCCCGCGATATTTGGATTCAAGCCGACAGCCTGCTCAAGCTGATCAATGGCTTCATCGCGGCGGCCCACCCAGATGAGCGCGTAAGCATAAATGCGGCGCGCAGTAGGGTCGAGCGGGTCGAGTTCGATAGCCTGTTCCGCTGCCTCCAACGCCAACTCATAGCGGTCGATGCGGCGGTACGCGTCGCTGAGCGCGGCGTGCAGCGGCGCAAAGTTGCGGTCTACCTGCAAACCAGCCTGCCCATCAGGGACGGCGTTGTTCGCCTGCCCTGCCAGCGACTTCGCCCGCGTTTGCAGGGCATAACCGCGCGGGTCACCGGGGTTGGCGGCCCGTGCGCGATCCCCGATGGCGATGGCTTCCTGGTAGTACGACTCATCCTCGACGCCCAACTCCAGCAGAATCAGGCCATACTCGTAGAGATAATCGATGTTGTTGGGCTGCTGGGCAACCGCCCGGCCCAGCAATTCCCCCGCCGCCTGCACATCACCGCGCGCGAACGCCTGCATCCCTTGTGTGGCGAGTTCGCTGGCAAATGGCGTCGGCGGCGGGGCCTGCCCCACAGCGTCCAGCGCCATATATTGCAGTTCGAAAAAGCGGAGATCCACATAAAACAGGAACCCACCCACCAGCAGCGCGTAAATCGCCAGCCAGTGCCAGCGCCAGCGCCGCTGCCTGCGGAAAAACGGCTGGGAATAGTCCCGTCTGATACGCATCGATCCGTCCTTCACTGCTCGATCAACATTGCGTGTTGGCCACGCACCGCGCCGCAACGGCACGGTTGCATCGGATATTATAGGCCGCCGCCGGATTTGGCAAGGTTGTGTTGACCGTTCGCGGTCGCGGCGGGTTGAGCGAGTGGGATCGCAGACTTGGCGCTGAGGCGGTACGGGATGACGAAAAAAGGGGCCGGCGCGGCGGCCAGCCCCTACGCAGCCGAGGTCGCGCGGTTACACAAATTCCGGTGAGGCAGATTCAGGGGTGCGGGCAGCGTCGTCGCTGCCGAGCGTGCGGCGCAGAAACTCTTTCACCGCGTTGACGGCCACCGCGACCCCCACCTCCGGCCCGTTGATCATGGTGTTGACGCCGACCATCCGGCCCTGGGCATCGACCAGCGGCCCGCCCGAATTGCCAGGGCGCAGCAGCACATCGACGACAACCCAATCTTGATTGGCCGTGCGCACGGGCAGATCAGCGATCTGCTTGCCCGTGCCGATCACGACGCCGCCCGTCGCCGCGTTGGTGATGCCCCAGGGGTGGCCGACGGCCAGCACCCATTGGCCGGGGTGCAGCGCGGCGGAATTCCCCGGCTCGATGGTCGGCAGGTTGTCGGCCTCGACCATCAGCGCGGCCAGGTCGCGTTCGTCGTCCCGCGCGATCAAGCGAGCGGGCAGCACCCGGCCATCGCTGAGCGCCACTTGCAGGTGATCCCGGCGCGCGACGTGTGCGTTAGTGACGATCAAGCCGTCCGGGTGCCAGATGGTGCCTGCGCCCGCGCCGCCGCGCTGGTCATCGCGGACTTGTACGACGCTGCGCTGCACGCCAGTCACCAGGCCAGCGAGATCGGCGTTGAGCTGTTGTAAAACGGAAGTCATGAGGGGTAAAACTCCGTGAAGTGACTCGGATAACGCCAAACGGTAGCGACAAAGGTGGGCGAGACAGCGCCTCGCCCACCTTTGCGGTGTGATGAGGTTCAGGACGGCTCAGCGGGCGCTTAGTTACGCTCGCCGACCATCACCTGGATTTCGCGGATCTCGCCGCCGCGCACCACCCGCACCGGCACGCTGCTGCCCACGCGGTCGCTGTGCAGCAGCGCCAGCAGATCATCCATTTGCTGGACGTTATTGCCGTCGAAGGTCAGCATCGTATCGCCCAGCATGAGGCCGCCGTTGGCTGCGGGGCTGTTCGGCTCCACCGCCGCGACCAGCAGGCCGTGTTCCTGGCCGCTGCTCTGCGCGATATTTTCCGGCAGCTTGACGGGCTGCGCGCTCACCCCCAGGTAGCCACGCCGCACCTTGCCATGCGTCATCAGCGTTTCGGCCACACGGCGGATGGTCGGCGTGGGCAGGGTGAGGCTGACGCCGCGCATCAGCGCCGAGGTGTTCAGGCCCAGCATTTGCCCGCCCGCGCTCACCAGCGGCCCGCCGGAAAAGCCGGGGTACATCACGACATCGGTCTGCACATAAGCATCAATTTGACCGCCCGCGCCTGTGCGGTAGCTTTCGCCCAGCGCGCTGATGATGCCCAGCGTCGCTTGCAGCGTGCGGCCCGGACGCCCAATGGCCAGCACCATGTGCCCGACGGCCATCGCGTCGAGTTCGGCCCAGGTCGCCGGGGTCAGGCCGTTGGCCTGGGCGCGCAGCACCGCAATATCGGTTGTCGGATCCCGCCCGACCAGCGTCGCTGCGACGCTGGTGCCATCCGGCAGCCCGACGGTGATGTTGTCGTCCCGCTCGACGACATGGTGGGTGGTGACGATCAGCCCGTCGGCGCTGTAGACGACGCCCGTCGCGGTTTGGCGGCGGCGCGCCTCAATGCGCACGATGCTCTGCCCGGCGGCTTCGACGGTCGCGGCCAGATCGTTAGACAGGTTTTGCAGCATTTCTGCCATATGTTTTGTGCTCCCTCACATCAATGAATTGTGTTAAACGATGCTTGTATTGAACCACAGGCGCGGCGAGACCGGATCGCCCGTTGTATGAGGCTGCCGCCCGGAAAAACGGGTAGGTGCCGCATCGGATTTGTATCAGCGGCGGCTCACAGCGCGATCATGCCGGCGCGGGTGGCGCGGACGACGGCTTCGGTGCGGCTCTGCGCGCCAAGTTTGGTCAAGATGGCGTTGACGTGGAATTTCACCGTGTGCTCGCTGATGCCCAACTGCGCCGCGATGGTTTTGTTGGGCAGCCCCTCCGCGATGAGGTTGAGCACTTCGCGCTCACGCGGCGTCAGCGCGTCAATGGCGGGGTCGGGGTCGGGGGCCGTGCCTGTGAGGACACTCGCCAGGGCAATTTCGATAAAAGTTGGGTGGATGACGGTCAAGCCCTGCACCAGCGC
Source organism: Chloroflexota bacterium (assembly GCA_010092805.1). GTDB lineage: Bacteria > Chloroflexota > Anaerolineae > Aggregatilineales > Phototrophicaceae > Flexifilum. Next base: position 9,205 of record JAADYY010000017.1, read on the forward strand.
CGTGATCGTCGTGGTCAGTTGATCAATTGTGGCGTCTTCGCGCAGCACGCCGCGCACACCCGCCGTCAGCAGTTGGCTGATGGTGTCGGCAGCTTCCAGGCCCAGCATCGCCAGCACCGGCACCTCCAGATCGCTGATGTCCGCCAGCCGCTCCAGGTGCGCCGCCGGGTCCCAGCCGACATCCCAGACGATCACCGCCGGGCGGTAGACCTGAATGGCGGTCGCCAGATCAGCGCCCCCGTCATGGGTCGCCGCAACGCTGAGCACGGCGCTTTGTTTGAGCAGCGCGGCCAATCCCGCGCGCGCCAGTGAACTGGCCGCCACGACCAGCAGGCGCAACTCCGCAGTGGGTAACACACGCTTTTCCTCAGTTGAGCTTAGTTGATCTTCGCGTTTCGCGGTGGTTCGCAATGATTACGTGATTGATCTGTGTGAACACAGATCGTTATGCGCATTGTAGCGGGGTGGGCGTAGGAACGGCGTTAGAGCCAGGGATTAGAGATCACACGCCATCTCGATGCGGACGAACGAATCGCTGTAACCGACTTGCTGGAACGCGGGCCAGTAGGGGCTGTCGAGGGGGATGTTTTCCATCTTGGAATCTTGCGCCGCGTGCTGGTGATGTACGGCGCGCAGGAGTGTCTCGGCGAGGTGGGCATTGCCCGGCGGCCACGTGCGGATCAAAAAGTGGGAAAGCTGGAAAATATTATAGCGGTAAACGATACAGCCGTATTCGCCGCTGGCGAGATGCGTGCTCAACCCCTCTAGCGATCCGGCGTTGAGCAGCGACTCGGTGGCGTCGAGCCACGATGCGCCCGGCTCGCGCGCGCGCAGGCACGCCATGATCTCATCCTCGCTCATTGGCTTGATCGACTCGGTGGGCGGGGCGCTGTTGGATGGGCCGGGCGGGCGGCGGATGACGAGCAGCTTGCGCATGGGTTGGAAGCCGAGCTTGGCGAACAGGTGCCGGGCGGGTTCGTTGCCTTCGATCACCTCAAGCGTGGCGGAACGCGCGCCCAAGTCAACGGCCCGTTCGAGCAGCGCAGTCATCGTGAACAGCCCTTTGCCGCGCCCGCGCCGCTCCGGGATCACGCCCAGCCGGGTGAGCCACGCTTGATCGCCGCGCAGGCCCAACATCCCCACCGCGATCGCGGATCCGTCTTCATCCAGGGTGACAACCGACGCATCCAGCCGGACATCATAAAACTGAATATATTCCTCCATGCGCCGAGCGTTCATGGGCATGGGGACAATATAGTCCACGCGGCTGCGGTTGTAGATTTCCGCCAAGTCGTCGTACGTGTAGTGACTAGCGGGGACAGCGGTATATGCTGGGCGGGTGGCCGGGGCACGCTGTTGGGCGCGCCGCTCGGCCCCGGTACAATTTTCGACAGTCAAGGCTCAACTTTCGGTGGTAAATAGGTGTTCACTTGGGCAGCAAACGAACGTGTGTCGATTGGTTTGGTGATCACCCCATCACAGCCGTAGGCGTGCGCCATCTCGCGCGCTTTGGCTTCTGGCCAGGCCGTGAACGCGAGAATGGGCACCTGGGCCAGCGAGGCCTGCTGGCGCATCAACGCGACGACCGTCTGTCCGTCCAAGTCGGGCAATCCCAGATCAACGAGGATTGCATCTGGTTGATGGCCGAACGCCATCGTCAGCCCGCATTCGCCATCGCTGGCGAGCATGACATGATGCCCGTCGCGCTGCAAAATCTTCATAGCCAGGCGCGCACTCTGCGCGTCGTCTTCGATGATGATGATGAGGCTCATCGGTCGGTGCCTTGCACTCCTAAACCTGCTTATACTCCGACTGCGTCAGAAAGTGCGCAACGGTGTTCAGCAGTTCGCTTTTGGTGATGGGCTTGGGAATGTAGCCGTCACAGCCCGCCTCGAAGCAGCGCTCACGGTCGCCGTGCATGGCGTTGGCCGTGAGGGCAACGATGGGGATGTGGGCCAGTTCGGGCTGGTCTTTGACGTGCATTGTCACTTGCAAGCCGTCAATGTCTGGCAGGTTGACGTCCATCAGCACGAGATTCGGCATGTGTTCAACAATAGCTTCGTAGCCGCTGTTGCCGTCAACTGCCTCAATGACTTCGTGCCCGGCGCTGCACAGGATCTTGCGCACCAGGCGCATATTTTGCGGGTTATCTTCAACGCAGACGATGCGGTAAGCCATGATTGTCTGTCTCCTCTAATTGCTTACGAGTAATTCTACCCTAGTACCATTGTATCAAATCAATGCTTCGTTAACCCTTGAGATAAATTCGCTGCGGTCAAACGC
>JAADYY010000018.1 GCA_010092805.1 Chloroflexota bacterium
AGGGTGAGGGCCTGATTCGCCAACAACATCCGATACACCATCCAGGCCAATCGATCAGCAAATGCTCAGCCCACGCCGCCTCAGCGTGTGTTATCGTTGAACACATTACGCACACAATCGATCAATCCAGCAAACGATCATACAAAGGATGCCATGTATGAGCCAGATTCTACAAGCGAAGAATGTCCTCGGTGGGCCGCTGGAAACCTGCGGTACCGACCCAATGACCGGCTACTTCCGCGACGGCTGCTGCAACACCGGCCCTGATGATGTCGGTTCGCACGTCGTCTGCGCGCGGGTGACGGCGGCCTTCCTCGAATTTTCGCGGTCGCGTGGCAACGACTTGATCACGCCGCGCCCGCACTACGGTTTCCCCGGCCTCAAACCCGGCGACCGCTGGTGTCTGTGCGCGCTGCGCTGGCTGGAGGCGTTCGAGGCGGGGTGTGCCCCGCCTGTGATCCTTGCGGCCACCCATCAAAAAGCGCTCCAGTACATCGCGCTGGCGGATCTTCAGGCCCACGCCCTCGACGCCGCGCCGAACCCATCGCAGAACGGCCACCACTGAGCGGCGGGCGGGGTGCAAATCACGCCCTCACCCGGCATCCCGCCCCGCTGTTGGTTTGGTTGCGGGCAGGGGCCGGGGGATGAGGGCAAAAAAATTGGCCCCAGGCCGAATGCGCGCGGCTGCACATGGACGGATTGACGGTTTGCGGCTATCCTCAAAGCAACGTTAACCGATCAAATACCGAGCCGTGACTGAACAATCCTCCGATCAACCGACACAACCGAATCCCGCCGAAGAACGGGCCATCGTCCTCGCCACCGTCGAGATTCCCACGCGGTCCGCGCAATCGGCGAGCGGGACGAACACCGCCCACACAGACGACGTTGACGATGCAGCGCGCCAGCAGCGGCTGCTGACGTGGCGCACGGCCCTGATCTGGGGGTTCGGTGCCGCGCTCATCCACCGGGTGCTGCTGATGATCTGGCTGCCGCTGATCTGGACGGTGATCGGCGCAGGGGGCGGCATCCCCGCCGATTTCCATGCGACGGCGAACGCCAATCTGCCGCGCCTGGAGTCCCCCGCCGAACAGACGATCTTCGGGGTGTGGCGGCGCTGGGATGCGGTGCATTACCTCAACCTGGCCTATAACGGCTACCGCCCCGGTTTCGCGGGCATCGACGTGCTGGGCGTGCCCGCCGCCCCGGAAGTCTACACCGGGTACTGGGGCTTCCGCTCTGACGACCCTGGCCCGACCGTCTTCGGGCTGTTGACGCCGCTGGGCATCCGCGCGTTTGATCTGATCACGCCCGGCCCGCTCGATCTGGGGGCGGTGGTCTTCGAGACGTTGGCGTTCGGCCTGGCGCTGACGATGTTGTTTCGGGTGGTCGTCGTCTACTATCGCGATCCGGGCTTAGCGCCCTGGTCAGTGGCGGTGCTGGCGCTGCTGCCGCTGTCGTTTTTCTTCGCCGCGCCCATGTCCGAATCGATCTATCTGGCGCTGGTGCTGGCGCTGTTCTATTACGCCGCGCGCGACCGCTGGCTGATCGCGTCGATCTGCGGGTTTCTGGCGACACTGGCGCGGTCACAGGGCGTGCTGCTCACGCCGATCACCGGGCTGCTGCTACTGGAGGCGTACTGGCATCTGCGCCGCGATTGGCTCTATTACGGGCTGGTGCTGTTCGCGCGCGGCTGGCCCATTGCCATCATTTCGCTGGGGTTCATGGTGTTTGAAGTCTACCGCTCCAGCCTCGATCTGCCGTCGGTGAGCCGCGTCTACAGCGAGTATTCGTACAATTTCTTCTCCAACCCCATCAATGGGCTGATCATCAACCTGCGCTGGTTCTTCGAGCGCCCGGAGGGCTTCAGCATCACCATTGATCAATGGGCGTTGGTGCTGGCGCTCAGCCTGGGCATCGCGGCGCTGTTTTTCCGCAAGCACCGCCGCATCCCGCTGATCGCGTATACGTTTGTGTTCCTGCTGCTGTTCGTCAGCCGCATCAACTATCTGTTCGGCACCGACATTGTGCTGTTCACACAGAGTATCGGGCGTTACACGCTGGTGCTGTTCCCCATCTGGGTGCTGCTGGCGGACGGGCTGCGCTCGTCGGGGTGGATCGTTCGGGTCGCGGGTGTCGGGGTGCTGCTGCTGGGCCTGGCGTTTTTCAGCGGGCTGTACGTCTTCGCGCTCACCCCACCGTGATCCGATGGGCATAGACGGAGATTGACGGGCAATCTGCCCAGGTCTACCATCGAAGATAACGCGATAAGTTGCACAGCATAGGTCGCAGCCATCTCTGGTGATTTGGTTGAGGATTGTTGGAATAGAGGGTTGAACATGGCAGAGCAAGGCACACCACAGTACGCATTTTTCGACGGCAGCATCGTGCCGATGGCCGACGCGAAGATCAGTGTGATGACACACGCCTTCAACTACGGCACGGCGGTTTTCGGCGGGCTGCGCGGTTACTGGAACGCGGACGAAAATCAGTTGTTTGTCTTCCGCCCCCGCGATCACTTCGAGCGCTTTTTAGAGTCGGCGGCGCTGCTGCGCATCCGCCTGCCGTACAGCGCCGCCGAACTCGCCTCTATTCTCAATGCGCTGCTGCGGGCAGAGCAGTTCCACACCAACTGCTACATTCGCCCGCTGGCGTATAAGTCGAGCGCAATGATCGGCGTGCGGCTGCACGATGTCGATGACGCCTGCACGATCTTCGCGCTGCCCTTTGGCAGCTATGTGCCCGATGAGTCCGGCGTGCATGTCGGGTTTTCGGCGTGGCGGCGCATCGACGACAACGCGATCCCCGCGCGCGGCAAAATCACCGGGGCGTATGCCAACTCGGCGCTGATCAAGTCGGACGCGCTGCTCAGCGGCTACGATGAGGCGTTGGTGCTCAACGAGGACGGCCACGTGTCCGAAGCGAGCGCGGCCAACGTCTTCATTGTGCGCAAGGGCGTCGCCATCACGCCGCCGGTGCAGTCGAATGTGCTGGAAGGCATCGTCCGCCGCTCGGTGATCACGCTGCTGCGCGACGAACTCGGCCTCGAGGTGCAGGAGCGCGACATCGACCGCACCGAGGTGTATCTGGCGGATGAGGTGTTCCTGTGCGGCACGGGCGTGCAGATCGCGGCGGTGACGCAGGTGGAGCACCGCCCGGTTGGTACAGGCGCGATGGGGCCGATCACGCGGCAATTGCGCGATCTGTTTTTCGAGGTGGTGACGGGGCAGGTCGCCAAGTATCGGCTGTGGACGGCACCGGTCTACACGGCTGAAGCGATCCGGTCGTAGACGTAATCAAGCGGCGGGGCGGTCAGTGAGAAATGTTACCCCCGCCCCCCGGGGTGTGTGTTATTAATTAAAGCCCTTGGGCGCCTTGACGCGCCCGCTGGCGATATTCTCGCGCGCCAG
>JAADYY010000676.1 GCA_010092805.1 Chloroflexota bacterium
CGGATGGGACACATCCGTTGGGCTTAACGTGGGCGGTTGCGCCGCGCGTGCCCAAGAAGCTGCACGGCTTTAGCCGTAGCAGAGTGTCACATGACGACGCTGCTCTATGTCGAAGATCACCCGCCGGCGCGCTTGCTGATGCAGGCGATCATCGCTGAACTGACGGACTGTGAGCTGATCACGGCGGAGAGTGGGGCGGCGGCGCGCGCGCTGCTGACACAGCACACACCAGATCTGTACATCATTGATTTGGATCTGCCGGATACGGATGGTTTGGCGTTGGCCGCCGCGCTGACCCAGACCCATGCAGCGCCCGTGATTCTGGTGTCGGCCTACGCTGAAGCGATCCAAACTGATCAATTCACCCATTCCGATTACGTATACTTGGCGAAACCTCTCGATCCTGATGATGTGGCAGCGGCTGTGCGGCGGGCCTTGGCCCGACACTGATAATCTGCTGCCTGAAGCGGCACAGCGACAAGCGGCAGAAGAGATCCGGCGTTACTGGCGGCTGTGGGGCTGGCAGTTGGTGCTCGGCGAGATCGTGTTGTGGGCGGCGACGGTTGCGCAAGGGGTGCCGCAGACACCCATTTACGGGTTGCTCGCGCTGCTGATCGCGGCGGCTTATGGATTGGGGCTGCTGCCGCGCCTGACTCCGCTCTGGCTGGCGGGGAGCGTTATACCGTTTCTGATCCAAGGCATGGCGATCAGCGGGTTGGGGCCGGTCACGGCGCTGTCGTTCTTGATGCAATACACTTTCGCCGGGATGCTGCTCACCGGGCGGCGGCGCGTGTTCGTACAAGCCATTTGTATGGGTGCCTTCTGGATCAGCCTGATATATGAAGTCTCTGGCTTCCCGGAACTCAGCCCGCCGGGCTACATTGCCGTTGGCTACAATATTCTGCTGGCGGTTTTCACCTTCCAGACGATGCGCTTCCTGTATCATCTGGCTGTTGACCTCAACACAACGTATGTTGAGGCGCGTGTCCGCCAGCAAAGCCAGCAGTTTCTGGCACGGGTGAGCCACGAACTGCGCACGCCGCTCAATTCCGTGCTGGGCTTTGCGAAGCTGCTGCACCGCGCGGAATCGGCGGCTCTGAGCGCAACCCATCAAGCGTATCTTCAGCAGATCATCGACGAAAGTGAGCACCTCAACCGCCTCGTCAGCGATTTGCTGGACAGCGCCCATCTTTCGACCGGCAAACTGACCTTGCAGCGCGAACGCTGCGACATCAACGCGATCTGTGAAGCGGTGGCGGCAGAGCACCGACCGGCTCTCGCGTCCGGGGTTGAACTTCACCTCCAACTCGCGCCGGATCTACCACACCTGCTCGCGGATCGGCTGCGGCTGCGGCAGGCGCTCGGCAATTTGGTTTCGAACGCGGTCAAATACACCACACAGGGTACGGTCACGCTCAGCACGGCCTGTCAAGGGCAGCAGATCGTGATCGAGGTCAGCGATACGGGCATTGGCATCGCCGAAGCAGAACAAAAACTGATCTTTGTGCCGTTCGTGCAGTTGGACAGCCGCCGCGTTGGAGTCGGGCTGGGATTGGACATCGCGCGCCAACTGATCCGGCTGCACGGCGGCGACATCCACCTGCAGAGCACCCTCGGCCAGGGCAGCACCTTCACTATTGAGCTGCCGCTGACACAGTGAGCTGCCGCTGACACCCACCCAGGCCGAACCGAGCAGCGCTCAAACCGCAGCCACAAATTAGACGCTTGTCACGCTGCGGCGATGACGCGGGCCTATCCTCAAGCGCGAACCCGCTGGCTATGCTGGATTGAGATGCGTTGATCAAGCAGCAAGGGGGTTCTGATGCAGCTTCATTATCCAGCAACATCCGCAACCACAACGCAGCGGGCCGCGCTCTACGGCGGGATCGCGTTGGTGGTTGTCTCGACGCTCTTTTTGAGCCTGAGTATCGAGACAAGCTCGTTTGCGATGGAGGCGGCCTCCATACTGGCCGCGCCGATCTTTTTCTACATCGTTGGTATGCTCGTTTACCGCTACCTGGAGGCACCGTTGGCCGCGCCCGGCATTGTCTCGACGGGTGCCTGGCTGGCCGCCATCAGTCTGATTCTGCTGCATGATGAGCGTGGGCTGCTGCCTGACACGCTGGCGACGGGCTACTGGTCGTTCGTATCGGTGCTGGCGGCGGCATTGATCACATGGACAGGCCATCGGATACGTTTCTGGCTGCTGTTCCCGTTGGTGCCGCTGGTGCAGATCAACGCCCTGTGGGCCATCACAGGAATCATCAACTTGCCTACCGAATGGGTGCTGCCGCTGTCGTTTGCGCTGGTATTCGTCTGGTGGGAATGGAGACCCTCTGAACCCTGGACGACGGTCTACCGCACGAGCGCTGTTCTCTTGACGTTAGTGCTGCTCCTGTTCAGTATCTGGCTGCCGCAGCCCACCCAGCAGATGGCTTTCAACACTTGGGCGGCGGGCGCGTTGATGGCTGTGATCTTGGGCTTCCGGCATGGCTGGATCAATCTGGTGCCGCTGGCGATTGTGCTGCTGTTCGGCGCGACAGTGTGGAGTTTGCCCGCATCAGCTTGGCCGCTGGTATGGGCGGGGCTGGCCGCTGCGACGATTGGTTTCATCGAGTGGCTGGACGCGCGTCAATCCGGCGGGGCGGCGTTGGCGATGGGGTTGGCGGTGCTGCTGGCTGGTGCGGCGGCGCTGCTCGTGAGTGTGGCCCCGTTCGTCGGCGTGAGCATCGATCCAGGCGTCGGCATGTCCACCCACTTGATCACGGGGGGGCTGCTCGTCTGGCTGGGCTGGCGGCGTGCAGTCAGTTTGGCGATGCATATCGGTCTGTGGTTGATCGCGTCCGCATGGTCGGCGTTGTACTTTCAGATGTTCCCCGCCACTTACGCTTATGGTTTGTGGTTGGCGCTGCTGGCGACACTGGCGCTCCTCACCGAACAGATAGTGACCTCTCGGCACAAACGCAAACACAAAACTGCCACTTCAATCACAGCGGCGGTTGTGCGCTGGCCGCTCGCTGACCTGATCATCGGTTTGAGCGCGATCATTCTCTTGTGGGCGACGCTCAACATCCTCAGCGCGCCGGTCGAGGTGCTGGCGATCACGTTGGCGGTGCTGGTCGGCATTTGGTTCACCGCTGGGCTGCTGTATCGTCTGCCGGCGCTGCTGCACGTGGCTGTCTGGATCGCCCCGATCCCATATGCGCTGCTCCTGATGCTCTGGCAGCCGAATCTCTGGACATTGGCGCGCATGGGGTTGGCCTGGCAGATCCTTGGCGGTGCCTGGCTGATCGTCGGCCACCTACTTCAGCGGCGTCGCCCGGCGATTCGGCTGCCATTGTTCTTCGGCGGCTATGGATTGCTGGCACTGGGCATGACGCTCACGTTGGCGACGCCGCTTCTGCTGCCGCTCAGTTTGGGCTTGGTCATGGTCGTCAGTTTGATCACCGCGACGCTCGTCATCCTTGACCGTCACACAACGTGGACAACTTTCAGCGAGCGGCTGCTCCCGCCGGAGGAGCGCCCCTTTGCCCATGCAGCACTGAATAATATATTTTTGCTATTCGGCGCGTGGTTGGCGGTCGTGTGGTTGCAACTCATGCTCGGCTTCACGCAGCTATCGCTTGCGCAGCAGGGGATTGTGTTAGTGCTGCTATCGAGCGCTTGGCTGCTGCTGGGCCGGTTGCTGCCCAATATCCCCAACGCGATTGGCTGGCCGGTGTACACAGCGGGCTGGTTTATGTGGTCGGTTGGGCTGTTGCAAGTCTTCTTCTCACCTAGCGAGGCGATCATCGCGGCCATCCTCGGCTTGCTGATCAGCGGTGAGGCGCTGAACCGCTCTCGCAGCGCGTACTGGATGCCAGTGTTCGTCCTGCAAGTGCTGTTCACCTCGCTACAGATTGTGTGGCTGCTGGCGCTGCCAGGATTCAGTCTGCTGCTGGCGGTGATGATC
>JAADYY010000143.1 GCA_010092805.1 Chloroflexota bacterium
GCCGGCAATACCAGCCTGGAAGAAGTCGTTATGGCACTGCACACACGCGCGCCGTTTTATCACCTGGGCACCAACATCAATACCCAGGAGATCATCAAGACCAGCCGCATGGTCAGCAATTACACCGGGATGCACGTGCAGCCGAACAAAGCAATCGTGGGAACGAACGCCTTCGCGCACGAAGCCGGGATTCATCAGGATGGGGTGCTCAAGCACGCCAGCACCTACGAGATCATGACGCCGGAAAGTGTCGGTTGGTCGCAAAGCCGCCTGGTGCTGGGCAAACACAGCGGACGACACGCCCTCAAGATGCGCCTGCAAGAACTCGGTCACGCTGATCTGGATCAGGAGCAGCTCAATCAGGTTTTCGCACGCTTCAAAGCGCTGGCCGACGCCAAAAAGAACGTGACCGATGCCGATCTTGAGGCGCTGATGGCCGATGAACTGCTCAAGCCGCAGGAATATTTCCGCCTGGAAGACATTCAGGTGACCTGCGGCACGATGGGCATGCCCACCGCGACTGTCAAGCTGAGCAACGCCGACGGCGCGGTGTTTGTGCAGGCCGCGGTCGGGGCCGGGCCAGTGGATGCCTCGTACCGCGCGATTGACGCCGTGATCAACCTCAAGAACATCTTGATCGAGTACAGCGTTCACAGCGTCACTGAAGGGATTGACGCGCTCGGCGAGGTGACGGTGCGCATCGCCGACCCGGAAACGGAGCGCTCGTTTGGCGGCTACGGCGCGGACGACGATGTTGTAGTGGCGAGCGTCAAAGCGTACCTGGCCGCGCTCAACCGCATGATCGCGGGGTTGGGCCTGGGCGATTACAAACCCGAAGGCGAAGCCGCCACGCTCAACGTCACGCGGATGCAGCTTCAGTAACGGCATTCACTAGGATCCATCAGCAAGCAGAGTCGGAACACATGGACGTGTGGATGTGTCGTAGGAGCGCAAGTCGTAGGATCGCAAAGTGATGCGCGACGGCACATCCACCAAAAGCAGAGCAGCACACATAGAGCGGCAAGAGGAGCCGAACCTTGATGACGACAGTGAACGGACAGCAGCCACAAACGCTGTTTGAGAAAGTTTGGAACAATCACCTGGTGCGCCCGCAGACAGACAGCGCACCAGCGGTACTCTATATCGATCTTCATCTCATCCATGAAGTGACATCGCCGCAGGCGTTCACACAGCTCCGTGAGCGCGGGCTGAAGGTGCGCCGCCCGCAGAATACCCTCGGCACGATGGATCACAGCACGCCGACGACGCCGCGCGGCCTCGATGGGATCATCCCAGTGGCGGACGCGCAAGCGTCGGCGCAGCTTGACGTGATGCGCAAGAACTGCGCCGATTTCGGCATCCCGCTGTTTGAACTCGGCACCGAAAATCAGGGCATCGTCCACGTGATCGGGCCGGAACAGGGCCTCACGCAGCCGGGGATGACCATCGTTTGCGGTGACAGTCACACCAGCACACACGGTGCATTCGGCGCGCTGGCCTTCGGCATCGGCACGAGTGAGGTGGCGCATGTGCTGGCGACCCAATGTTTGCTCCAGAACAAGCCGAAGACGATGGCGATCCGTGTTGACGGGCGGCTGAGCGAGGGTGTCGTCGCCAAAGACATCATTCTGGCGATCATCGCCAAGATCGGGGTGGGCGGCGGCACCGGCCACGTCTTCGAGTATATGGGGGAGGCGATCCGGGGCCTGAGCATGGAAGGCCGCATGACGATCTGCAATATGTCGATTGAGGGTGGCGCGCGCGCCGGGATGGTTGCACCGGATGACACGACCTTCGAGTACGTCGCCGGGCGTCCCCACGCGCCAAAGGGTGCCGATTGGGATGCGGCGGTCGCTGCCTGGCGACAGCTCCCCACCGATGACGGCGCGACCTTCGACGCCGAAGTTGTGCTGGATGCCGACGCGCTCGTCCCGATGATCACCTACGGCACCAACCCCGGCATGGGCATGTCGATCACTGATAGGGTACCAGACCCAGATCGCATGGGCGATCTCAGCCAGAAGCAGGCACTTGACAAAGCGCTACGCTACATGGATCTCCAGCCGGGGCAGCCGCTGCTCGGCAAGCCGGTCGATGTCGTCTTCATCGGGAGTTGCACCAATTCGCGCATTACGGATCTGCGGTTGGCGGCCCAGATGCTCGACGGGCGCAAGGTCGCCGACAACCTCCGGGTGATGGTCGTGCCTGGCTCTCAGCAGGTCAAAGCGCAGGCCGAAGCTGAAGGCTTGGACGAGATTTTCAAAGCGGCAGGTGCGGAATGGCGCGAAGCCGGCTGCTCAATGTGCATTGCCATGAATGGCGATCAGCTTCAGGCGGGGCAATACGCCGTGAGCACGAGCAACCGCAATTTTGAAGGCCGCCAGGGCAAAGGCGGGCGCACTTTCCTCGCCAGCCCACTGACAGCCGCCGCAACCGCGCTCAACGGCGTGATCACTGACCCACGCCAGATCATCACTGAACGGGAGTTGGCCTGATCATGGAACCGATTCGCACCTTTGACGGCAAGGTTGCCGCCCTACCGATCAACGACATCGATACGGATCAGATCATCCCGGCGCGGTTCCTGAAGGTCACCGACAAAGCCGGGCTGGGCGAGGCGCTGTTCTCCGATTGGCGCTTCAACAGCGATGGATCGCCCAAGCCAGATTTCGTCCTCAACCAACCGGAACATCAAGGGTCCTCCGTGTTGGTTGCGGGGCGCAATTTCGGCTGCGGCAGCTCGCGTGAACATGCGCCCTGGGCGCTAGTCGGCGCGGGATTCAAAGCGGTGATCAGCACAGACTTCGCCGATATTTTTCGGAACAACGCGCTCAAAAACGGCTTACTGCCCATCGCCGTTGATGAGGAGACACAGCAGCAGTTGTTCAGTTTGGTAGCGGAAGACCCGCAGACCCAGGTGACTGTCGATCTCGAAGCGCAGACGATCACACTGCCGGATGGCCGTCAGGTCACCTTCCCCATCGACAACTTTGCCAAACACTGTCTGCTCAACGGCGTTGACCAGCTTGGTTTCTTGCTCGGCCTGGAGACCGACATCAGCGCTTATGAAGACAGCCACACCGCCCGTACGCAAACAACGGCGGTCTGATCCCACAACTGAAACGACTTACCAGAAAGGGAGGTGCCATGCAGATCGCCATTTACGACACCACACTCCGCGACGGCACGCAGCGTGAAGGGATCGCGCTTTCGGTGCCCGATAAGCTGCGCGTCACCCAACTGCTCGACACCCTCGGCGTGGCCTACATCGAGGGTGGCTGGCCTGGCTCTAACCCGAAAGACGCCGCCTATTTCGAGGCCGTTGCCGCTCTGGAACTCAAGCACGCCCGGATCGCAGCGTTCGGCGCGACCTGCCGCAAAGATGCCGACCCAGCCGAGGACGCGAACATTCAGGCGCTGGTGGCCGCGCAGACGCCCGTCGTGACGGTCGTGGGCAAAACCTCGATGCTGCACGTCACAGAGGTGCTGCAAACGACCGCCGACGAGAATCTGCGCATGATCCGCGCGAGCGTGCGTTACCTGAAATCGTTGGGCAAAGAAGTCATCTACGACGCCGAGCACTTCTTCGACGGGAGAAAGCTGGAGGCAGCTTACGCAATGGAAACACTGCGCGCAGCGGTCGAGGGCGGGGCGGATGCGCTGGTGTTGTGCGATACGAACGGCGGCACCCTCCCCTGGGAGATCACACAAGAAGTCACGGCGGTGCGTGCAGCCTTCCCAAATGTCACACTCGGCATCCACACGCATAACGACAGCGAAATGGCCGTCGCCAATGCGCTGGTGGCAGTGCAGGCGGGCGCGACACAGGTGCAAGGCACGATCAACGGCTACGGCGAGCGCTGCGGCAACGCGAATCTGTGCAGCATCATCCCCGATCTGGAACTCAAAATGGGCTATCCGTGCCTGCCGCCGAACAGTTTGCGTCACCTGACGCACATCGCGCGGACGGTTGCCGAGATCGCCAACCTCGCGCCGGACGATCATCTGGCGTATGTAGGCAAGAGCGCGTTCGCGCACAAAGGCGGGATTCACGTCGCCGCGATGCGCCGCGATGTGCGCAGCTATCAACACATTGATCCAGCGCTGGTCGGTAACGAGATGCGTGTGCTCGTCTCGGATCTTTCGGGGCAGGGGAATCTGCTCAGCAAAGCGGAGGAATTTGGCCTGGATGTCTCGAAATCTGAAGCCGTCGTTGTCCTCGACGAGATCAAGCGCTTGGAGAACGAAGGCTTTGTGTTCGAGGGGGCCGAGGCATCGGTTGCCATTCGGCTGCACCGCGCCCAACCCGGTTACCGCCCAATCTTCTCGCTGATCGACTTCACCGTGATCGTCGAGGAGCGGCGCGGTCGCGGGGCGCTGGCCGAAGCGATGGTTAAGCTCGATATTGAAGGCGACATCGTCCACACCGCCGCCGAAGGGGTCGGCCCCGTCAATGCGCTCGATTTGGCGCTGCGCAAGGCGCTGCTGCCCCGCTACGGGCAGTTGGCCGATTTCCAGCTCGCCGATTACAAAGTCCGCATCCTCGACGGCGAAAACGGCACCGCCGCCACCACCCGCGTCTTGATCGAAACGCAGAATGGTCATGCTCGATGGAGCACGGTCGGGGCCGGGGCGAACATCATTCAAGCGAGTTGGCTTGCGCTGGCCGACAGTGTTGAGTATGGCTTGTGTTTGGTGACCCAACCCGGCGCAACACTTGCCCAGGCGAAAAACTGAGCACGCAAGCCGTGATCTGCTTGCTCAAACAGGCCGGGTGCTGCAAGATCGCACCCGGTTTTTATTGTGCAGTATCAGCTAGGGATCGAGGAGCAGCATGAACGCGAAGATCGCAGTCTTGCCCGGTGACGGGATTGGGCCAGAGGTGACCGCTCAAGCGCTGATGGTGCTGGAAGGCATCGCCGAACGGTTTGGGCATGAGTTTACATTTTCAGAAGCGCATATCGGCGGCATCGCCATCGACGAGACGGGATCAGCGCTGCCATCAGAGACCATCAACGTATGCCAAACCTCCGACGCGGTGCTGTTGGGCGCTGTCGGTGGGCCGCAGTGGGATGACCCAACAGCCAGCGTCCGCCCGGAGCAGGGGCTGCTCGGCATTCGCAAGCACTTCGGGTTGTACGCCAA
>JAADYY010000677.1 GCA_010092805.1 Chloroflexota bacterium
CAATTATACCACTTACAGCGATGTTTTGCTGTGCTTTAGCTTCTATTTGATGGAATTCGGTGTTTTGCTCTTCTAAGTGGGTTTTCATTAATGAAAGTATTTGTTCTTCTTGATAGTTTCGGTTTTCTACGCTCATCATTTCAACTTTGGGGAGAATTATGTCAGATCAGAATAAGCAGCCCCCGGAAAAGCCAACGACCCTGCCGGAGAAAATTCCACCGGCACCTACAAAGCCGACTCCTCCACCGCTGAGGCCCAAACCCGATGATACTTCATATCGCCGGGGTACGAAAACTTGGGATAAGGACAATCGCGGATCAGGCGGTTAAGGGATAGAAGGACTTCTGACCCAATTCTGCGCCGCAGGGTGCAACCTGATCAGCGGGGCGAGCGTATAGCTTCTTCAGATTAAACCGACATCCGCCGTGCAGCGCGCTTCGACGCCGGGGAACGCCTGTGGTATGATCGCGCTGGTGGGATGTTCATTTAATGTTAGAGGTAACCTGACGATGCTCAACGCTTTTCTGACACAACTGCTGCTGACCGGACGGCTGTTCTTCGACCGCCGCGTGTCGCTGCTGGCGAAGCTGGTGATGCTCTTCCCGATTGTCTACATCCTCTCGCCCATTGACGTGATCCCCGACGTGCTGATCGGGCTTGGGCAGCTCGATGATTTGGGGATGCTGCTGGCCGGGATGCAGATCTTCCAGCGCATGGCCCCAAATCACGTCGTCCAGTATCACTTGGAGCGCATCGCGAACCGCCGCAAGATCAGCGGGCGCGAAGAACCCGATATTGTGGATGCGCCGTACTACACCGTCCACGAAGACGACCAGCCCCAACGCGACAGCTAATTCCGGCAAGCCCATCCATCGGACCCGATCAAAAACGATCAAAAAAGCCCGCTGTGTGCGGGCTTTCGTGATTCTACGGCTGAGCGGCAGATCTCAACTGATGCGCAGGCGCTGCGACTGCACCTCGTCCAATGCGTCGATGGTGTCCTGCAGTTCGGCGACTTCGTCCCGAATTTCCAGCCGCAGCCGCTGCGCGTTGGAGCTGTCGACCTCTTTGGTGCCCAGCAGCGACATTTGCGCGTAAATCGTGCCGACCGACGACAGCGTGCTATCGAGCTGCACCTGCGCGCGGCGGATGCCGTTTTCCGTCGCCTGTAAATTTGTGATCTGTCGATCCAGCAAATCGACCTGCGCCTCAAGGTCGCGGATGAAGTCTGGGTCGGCGTTGGCCTGCCGCTCGCGGTCGAGCCGCTGCCGGGCCGCTTCGAGTTGACGCGGCACCTCACGCTGATCGCGCTTGACCAGCGCGTTGCCCTCGAACGCATCGATGTGCAGCGCCAGATCGTACATATGCGCGATCCAGTCGTTGATGTCGTTGAGCGTCTGCTGCAAATTGCTGCGCATCGCGCCCTGATGCCGCCCGATGAGGGTCATCATGTTGCGGCGGTATTCCAGCGCGCTTTCCAGCCGCCGCCGCGAATCTTCGCTGCGGATCTGCCGTAGGTCGTAGCGCGACTCGAACTCACGGGCGAGCGCTGCCTGCGCCGCGCGCGGATCGGTCACGGTGGCGATGATCAGCGCCGCTTCCGCAATCAACCCCGCCACCAGCCAGAACCAGGCTTGCCACCAGGGAAACGGCTCCGGGACAAACAGAAACAGGATCAACGTCACCGCAATTGTGACCAGGCTCTCCCAGCGGACGAGCGCGTTGGTCAGCACCGCGCCCAGCGCGCGCGCGCGCACCTCTTGATTCGCCATGATTTTGCTTCAACTCTCTCTTCGCATCGATGTTCGTCTCTATGCGATCTATACGCCGGATGCGAAGCCCGGTTGCAAACCGCCAATAAGCTAGGAGTCGCCGCGCTGGGAACGCAACCGGGCGCGCCGCTCTTCCAACTGCCGGTCGATCTCGCCGCCGCGCACCGCATCGTCGATCTGGTCAGACAGGTTGCGCGTCGCCATGTCCAGGCGCGCGTCTTCGGTATCCAGCCGCGTGCGCACCTGATCAGCCAGGCTGCTGATCTCGGCGTCGCCAATCGAGGCCAGATCATCCAGGCTCCTGATCGTGCGGGTGGCGACTTTCTTGGCTTCACTCAGTTCGATGAGGGCGCGCAGTTGTTCGCGTTCCTGCCGGATGGCCGTCAGCCGCGCTTCCAGCTTCAGGCGCATGTTCAGCATCTGCTGGTATTGGGTTTCCTGCTGCTGCCACTGTTCGTAATATTCCTGCGCCAACTGCTGTTTGGTGTTCAGTTCGGCCTGTGCCGCCGCCGCCAGATCATCCTTGCCGCTGAGGATCAGCGTGTCGATGTCGCGGTCGAGCTTGTCCGCCGCTTCACTGAACTCGGTGTATTTGCGTTTGAGCGTGCGCACGGTGCCACCCACCGTCGCCGCCGATTCTTCCAACGCCTCCAGGTTGCGTTCCGCCTGGCGAATATACTCGTCCATCACCGCGACCGAGTTCTGCTCCAGGGCACGGTCAACGATGCTGTGCAGGCTGGCGTTCACGAACGTGTTGATTTTGTCGAGCAGTGAAGCCATGTTCGGTTTTCTCCTCGTGCCGTTGATTGCGCGGGCGGTGCCCCAACCCAGCGCCATTTCGAGTCAATTGTAGACGAAAGCGTGTCGCTCCGCTACGCATAGGCTGTTACGTTCCCGGTGGCCTTTAGGTTGCGCGCCCGGGGCGCGCTTCAGTGGGCGGGCGTGGGTGGCTTGATCGGGAGACTGAGTGTGAAGGTGCTGCCTTTACCCACCTCGCTGCTGACATGCACCCTGCCGCCATGCAGGTTGACCACACCGCGCACCAACGGCAGCCCCGACCCCGCCCCTTGATCTTCATGAGTGGCACGGTCGATCTGGTAGAAGCTTTCCCAGATAGCGTCGAGATGCCCCGGCGGGATGCCGCGCCCGCCATCGCTCACCCAGATGTGGATGGTGTCATCTTCGGCTTTGGCCCCCAGCACCACCGGCTTATCTGCGGGCGAGAACTTGACCGCGTTATCCAGCAACTGCACCAGCGCAATCCGCAGATATTCCGAGTCGGCGGTAAACACCGGCAGCCCGTCCTCGATCCAGCGGGTGCATTGGTGCTCGACCTCGCCTTCGATGAAGACATCGCGGATGGCGTTACAAAAGATTGTGTCGATGTCCTCGATGGGCATCCGCCGGACTTCGTAGTTGCGGTGCGCCTCGCCCGTTTCCAGCTCTACCAGCATAATGAAGTTTTCGACCAGGCGGCGCAATCTGGCCGCGCCGCTGCCCACCCCTTTGAGAAAAGTCACCATCTCTGCGTCGCTCAGCGGTTGGTTGTTTGGGTCGTTGAGCATGTCCGCGTAAGCGACGACAAACGTCAGCGGCGTGCGAAATTCATGGTTGAGGATCGTCATGATGCGCTTCTTGAGATCCTCAAAGGCCGATTCGCCCGCTTCGTTGAGCGCTTGCTGCCGTTTCAGCCGCGCTTCGACGAAGACCAGCAGATCGTCGGCATCAAACGGCTTGACAAGATAATCATCGACGCCAAGCTGCTTGCCGCGCTGAATATCGCCGCGTTCGCCCAGGGCGGTCAGAAAGATGAAGGGGATACGCACCCATTCGGGCTGCTGGCGGACGGCTTCCAGCAGCTCGAGACCGTCCATGTTCGGCATCATAATGTCCGACAGGATCAGATCGGGCGGTGGCGTGGCCGTGTGCAGCCGCTCCAGCGCTTGCTGGCCGTCCTGGCTGGCGAGTACGTCGTACCCATTCAGTTCCAGCACGGCCTTGACCCCTTCAAGCAAATTGAGTTCGTCCTCAACGATGAGAATGCGCGCTTTCGACATAGGTCTGTTCCTGACTTGCCCCCAAGTTTTCAAGATATGCTGCGATGTGATACACGCTGATGAACGGCCAGCAGATCAGCCAGCAGCGCCGCCCCAGTGACGCGCTGCCCGGCTCCTGGCCCGATTAAGGTGACTGCGCCGAGTAAATCAGTAGTGTAGGTGATCGCGTTGGTCGCACCGCCTACCGCTGCCAGCGGGTGATCGAGCGGCAGCCGGGCCGGTGCGACTGCGGCTGCCTGCGGTGTGATGCGCGCGATCAGTTTCCAACGCTCGCCCGCCGCGCGGGCCGCCGCGATGTCCGCCGGCGTCAGGTGGCGGATGCCCTGCACGGGCAGCGCCCGCAGATCCAGCGCTTGATCAAACAGCGCTGCGCCCAGAATCACGGCTTTGGCGGCGGCGTCCCAGCCGTCCACGTCGGCGCTGGGGTCGGTCTCGGCGTAACCGAGCTGCTGCGCCTGTGCCAGCGCGTCAGCGTAGGTGAGGCCGCGCTCCATTTCGGTGAGCATGTAATTGGTGGTGCCGTTGAGGACCCCGCTGACCTCCGCGATCTGGCAGCCTGCCAGCCCTGCTGTGGCGGTGCGTAGCGCGGGCGTCCCCGCCATGACGGTGGCTTCAAACAGCAAGGATCGTCCAGCAGCGCGGGCGCGCGCCACCAAATCATGATAAGCAACAGCGACCGGGCCTTTGTTCGCCAGCACAACGTGCTGCCCCGCCGCGAACGCCGCCCGCACATGATCAAGGGCGGGTTGGCCGGTCTGCAAATTCGACGGTGCCGCTTCGATCAAAACAGCCGCGCCGCTCTGCGCGATGATCTGAAGTGGATCAAGACCGCGTGACAGGCCCGCCGCATCCGGGTAGTGATCCAGGTGCCCGGCGGCGATGGCCGTCAACAGCCCCTGCGGATCAAGGCCGTCGGGGTGCAGCAGGCTTCCGCGCGAGCGCGTCGCCACCGCCACGATCTGCGGGGCGAAGTTATGCTGTCTGCGCAGTTCGGCGGCTTTGTCCGTCAGGATTGCGACCAACCCCTGCCCAACAACGCCAAAGCCGATCAGTGTTAGTTTCATATCAAGCACCACGCCAATAATAGAAGATGGCCCCGCGCTGTGCACGGATGCGGCAGACCATTCTTGAAATCAACCAAAATGCAAATCAATAACCGTCTCTATTTAACCATAAGCCCGGCTTGATGCATGTTATAGATTTCGATAGGAATTCAGTTTGAATACACGCGCTGGCTTAACGCAGAATAAAATATTTGTGCCGCCTCCAGCCCAGTTGACCACGACAGCAACCCGAAAGTTTGCTATGATGAATCA
>JAADYY010000144.1 GCA_010092805.1 Chloroflexota bacterium
GAGCGCGTCGTCGCTTGCAGCCACCCCGCAAGATGCGTCCGGTTCAGCCCCATGACATTCGCCATGCTGATCACCAGCAGCAGTGCATACAGTGTGACCGCCACCGACCAACTGAGCGAGTTTTCAACAATGGCGCTCAACGCCCAGCCAACCTGCCCGCCACCCTGCCCCAGAAATGCCGCTGTGCGCGGGTCGCTGCCGGAAACAGCCAGATGCAGCAGCGCCAGAATCGACAGAAACGCGATCTCCAGCGCCAGAATCCGGCGGGTGGGGAAACGGATTACGATCCCCAGTTTGGGCAGCAAAATGATCACCCCCAGCGCGAAGATTCCCAAACAGATAACCGCGCTGCCGTAACCGAACAAGCTCGTGAGCGCGTTGGCCCAGGCCGTCGAGATCGTCGCGTCGGCGGAAATGTTTAACAGGGATAACCCCGACACGATCCCGAACACGATCAGCAGGATCGCCGCGATCTCGTCGCCCCAGGGCGGGATGCTGTCGAACAACTGCTCCCAGAATTCGGGCCGGATCGGATATTTTTCAGCAGGTTCCGCCTGCGTTTCGGCGGGCGGCTGCGCTTCCGCCTGCGCCTGCGCTTTGGGGGGGCTGGTTTTTTTGGCAGCGGCGGGTTTCGTTTCGGCTGGTTTTTGTCGCGCCACGCGGCAAACGCTCCACGTAATCGATCAACTTGGCGTCAGAATTGTGCGTCATCAGCAATCATCACGAGAATGATAACATATGCGGCTGGCAGGGGCAGCAGGTGATCGGCGGTTGAGTACGCGCTTGCTGCGGCGTCCGCCGATGATCCGTTCGGGAGCAGAGTCACAAGAAGCCAGCATTGTGCTGGCCTCTCATGGGTTCACCCTGACGACGATACGCTATCTCTTGCCGGTGTTAGGTCAGGGCGCGCAGGCTCAACCCCAGGCGGCGCGCGTGCCCGTCAATGCTGAGGATGCGCGCGCAAATGTGCTGCCCCTCACAGACGACATTGCGCGGGTGCAGGAAGTGCCCTTCTGCCAGTTCGGAAACGTGGATTAGCCCTTCCAACCCTTCCTCAATCCGCGCGAACGCCCCGAAATCGACGACGTTGGTGATCATCCCCTCGACCATCTCGCCGATCTGGTAGCGCTGGCCGACGGTCTCCCAGGGATCTGGGTGCATCCGCTTGAGACTGAGCGCGATGCGCCCCGCAAGCGGGTTGACATCTAAGACATGCACAGTCACCCACTCGCCGCGCTGGAGAATGTCCGCCGGGTGCCCGACGCGCCCCCAGCTCAGCTCGCTAATGTGAATCAGGCCCTCAACCCCCCCCAGGTCAACGAAAGCACCGAAATCACAAATGTTGGTGACCTGCCCGCTCACGACATCGCTGGGGCGCAGCCGCGTCAGAAGGTCGGCGCGTTCACCCGGTTCTGCCTGTGCGGCTCTTTCGGAGAAGATCAACCGGTTCTGATCTTCGTTGAGTTCAATCACACGGAGATCGAGCTGTTGCCCCACGCGATTCGCCAGATGATTACGGCGGTGGATGGTACTGGCAACCGCCGGAAAATCGATAAGCTGGCTCGCGGGCACAAAGCCGCGCAGCGAACGCCACTCCACCAGCAACCCGCCGCGATTGTAGCCGATGATCGTCAACGCGATTGCGGTGTCCGACTCCATGATGTGGGCGATGTCGTCCCAATCGGATCTCTGAACGATTGGGGCCGCATTGTCGGCCACCGCGTCAACACCGCTGCCGTAATCGGCCTCAGTCGGCTCATCAAACAGGTCAGTGGGTGCTGGCTCGGCGAATTCCCCCTCGTTGAGCAGCGCAACCCAGTAACCTTCATCGAGCGGTGGTGGTGGTGCCACATAATCACGGCGCTGAACTTGTGTACTCATCACCTCATTCCCTTTACATTACAATACAATTTTACGGGTCATCTACGCTGATGACGACATCAGGTGCAATCCCAAAAGTAGTATAGCATTCTGGTTAGATGCAGCACAACCGCCGAATGCATAGACGGTTAATTCGTCATGGAACAAAGTGACATTTGGATTAGGAACGGTCGTCGCTGCCGTTTTCCCAGTCGATGAGGGTGTGGGCGACTGCCCGGATGGCGATACGCTGCTTGCGGTACAGATCCGGCTCGCTGAGGGCTAACCGGGTCGCGACTTCGCGGACTTTGGCTTTCTGGATGAAACGCAAATCGAGGATGTTGTACAGCGTCCATTCGGGACTCATGTATTTGCGCTCGCCCTCCGGCTTCTGCGCCTCAATCGCCGCCGTGAGCACCGCTCGTAGTGCTTTGACCGCGTTGTTGTCGTGGTCGGGCATCTGCCCCTGCACCGCCCTGAGTTCAAGCAGACGGCTGCTGGTGAGGCCGGGGCCACCCCAGTAATGCCGCAGCGCCGCCCGCACCTGATCGGTGAACTGGTCTTCGTCTTCGACCGCCGGCTTGGGGAGCGGCGTGCGCGGTGGGCTGTACTCTAATTCAGCCGCACGGCTGCGCGTGATGTTGATCTGTGGCAGCAGCCCTTCCAGCGCCGCGAAGATCTCGCCCTGAAGGGTCATATCATCGAGCGCGCGGGCGGCCCGCCGCGACAGTTTGCCGAACATCTCCAGCTCATCCGTTGTGAGATCGACTTGTGCGGCGCGCGCCTGAATGCCCATGAAGCCGATCAAACGCGCCGTGCCGTTGACATTGCGCTGGCTGTACAGCGGCGCGATCCAGTACGAATGCCAGGTCTGCAAAGCGAGGGTGGTTCTCTTCGCGGGATCAACGAGCAGCCCGGTGACCGTCGCAAATTCGTCCTTGAGCAGTTCACCCGTTGGGCGGGTTGGCCCCACCGCGCCGATCAATTCCGGTTCACCATCGTTGAGATTGACCACAAACGCTGTATTCACCCGCAGGTAATCGCAGGTCGCCTCGAGCACAGTGTTCATGAGCTGCTGCAAGTCACGGCGGGTGAGCACTCGTTCGCTCAGGTGGCGCAACTTGTCGAGCTGATCATCGTCTTCATCAGCGTAAACGAGCCGCTTTTCCAGAAATGGCAGCCCAATCGCGATTCCCCACTGCCACAGCAGCACCACCGCCACCACCGCAAACGGCATAAAGCTTTCGCCCGCCAGCCCGATGATCCGCGTCGCCGAGTTGGTGAACAGGATGGTCACCAGCGCCAGCAACCCCGTCGCCGGGCCGCGCAGCAGAAAGCTGAGCAGTTCCGTCTTGACGACACGATCCGGAATGCGCGACCCAAAGAACGACAAAGGATACGCCAGGAACAACAGCATCAGAATCACGAAGATGTTGGCGAGGTTGACCACGAACAGCCCCAACAGCGAATACTGATCGCCGGGGCCGAGTAATACCGAAAAGGGAAAAAGCCCAATGGCCGGGGTCAGAAAAGCAATTTGCAAGTAGCCCATGCGGCGGCGGGTGCTCCGCGTGAGGCAGCGTAGGCGCGCGCGCTGCACATTGATGAAAGCCGCCAGCGTGACGATCACAAAGTAGATGGTGTAAATGGGAAAGATTGGCCCACCGCGCAAACTCAGCAGGACCCCCTGGCCGCTGAAGACCTCCGGGATTTCGGCAGACACCGGCACTGGCTGGATCAGCACATCGGTGAACGCCGCCAGAATCAGAAACTGCGCCGCAATGATATACAGGATGCGAATCACACGGCGGCGGCGACCGCGCGAGGGCAGGCCCGTTGTTGCCAGCAGCGCATCGGAGAGATGGTAGAGCGCGACGGGAATAAACGCGATCCCCAGCCATTGGAAACGCAGCAGCGCCTCGAACGTCGCCCGCCCTGGCCCTAACGAGATGAGCACATCAGCGACATAACCGACCATCACACAACCCAGCACAACCGCCGATGTGCGCGCCACCCAGTTGTCATAGTTGCGGGTGAGGTTGTATAGCAGCAGCGAGGCGGCCACCACAACGATGGCCGTCGCCAACGTCTCATTGGTCAGTTCGAGAAACGTCACGAGCAACGCATCCACAAAAAGCCGCTCCTTCGGGTGACTGTGCGGTACTTAGCGCAGCGATTGGCTGAAAAACACTGCAATATCTTGGTTCGGAAAATAACGATCATTAAAGCCGCAGTAAACAAAGCCCATCTGCCGGCAAAAACTGATGCCGGGATAATTTTTCGTCTGCGTCTCGATCATCAGGCGCGTGAGGGCGCGCTCCCTGGCCCACTGCCCGGCGATCAACACCAGCCGCCGCCCAACACCATTCAGGCGATGTTCCCGCGCCACGACCACGTCCGTGATCAACCCAATGCGGCGGAGGTCATCCGCCTGCATCGTCAGGTATCCGAGCAGCTCCGATTCGTCGCGCCGCGTCGCGATCAAAAAACACTGGCTCGCCGGGACAGCGGCCTGCAAACGCACTGCATCCGCCGGGTAGATGGTCTCCAGCAGGCGCGGCAGCCGCTCCAGCTTGAAGCTGATCTCCCAGTGATCAGGCTCTTCCTGCGCAATTTGCATCTGCCAGACATGTTGAGTCGTGTAAGTGTGGTCGAGCGCCAGGCAGGCGTCGATGTCGCGGGCCAAGCCGTCACGGATGCGGTAATTGAGCGGCGCGGAGGTACTCATGACAACCTCATCACAAGCGAGGACTCAAGCAGCGTGCGTTAACGACGCAGGGGGCAGCGTAAACACCAGCTCAAGCGAAGTAGGCATCCCCGAAAGTGCCGCGTACATGGATCTCGACGGGCGTGTGATCGGCGGTGGTGTCGCGGGTGACGTACAAGTCGGGGGCGATTTGCTCATAGCGGTTGGTATCGGCGTGCACACGGAACAGTGATGCGCCCTGCGTGTGGATATGGGCGCTGCATCCGGGCGGCGTCAGCACATGGATGTTGCCCAACGCCGAGCGCAGGTACAGCGGCTCGAAGGCTTCTTGCGGGCAGGTCAGTTGAATATCACCGAAGCCTGTGCCAACGACCGCCGTCTGCACGATCAGGCCGCTGAGATCGAGCTGCACCTGACCGAGATGGGTGCTGATATACACACTCCAGGGCAAATCCTGCGCCAGCCCCACTTCCCAATCGGCGAACGCGAACCAGGGCGTCACCGCGCGGTCCATGCGCAAGTGCGCCAACGTATCTTCGACGTTCAACTGCGGGCGAGATCCGGCGGCGTACTGCCCAGCGATCAAGCGGCCTTCGCGCTGCAAGGCACGCGCCCGCACATCGATTTCGCCAGCGCCAATCTCCAGGGTTGCCGCCTCGACGCTGCCCCGCGTGATCCCGAAAGTGCGGGCTTCGGCGTTCGGCACGAAATCGCCGCGCAGCACAATCCACGCGCCCAGCACGACCAGCAGCAGCGGCCACCAACTCCCCGCATCGAAATCTGCGAGCAGCAGGTAATTGTCCAACAAAAGCAGAGTCCCCAGTGCAATGAGCACCAGGGACCAGAACCACTCGAAACGCGATCCTCTTGAGCGCACGCGGATTATTCCTCGTAGAGGTAGTCGCGTAGAATAACATGAGCCGACGACTGCCGCAGACGGTTGAGCGCCTGCGCCTCCAACTGCCGCACCCGTTCGCGCGTGACCCCAATGGCCTGACCGACTTCCTCCAGCGTATACACCCGGCCATCTTCCAGACCGTAGCGCAGCCGCAAAATCTGCGCCTCACGCGGTGGCAGTCGATCCAGCGCCAACTTCAACTGCTCGTGCAGCAAATTCGTCGCGACTTCCTCGGCGGGCGCGGGGCTGTTGATGTCCTCCACGAAATCACCGAAGGTCGAGTCGCCATCGTCATCAATCGGCGTCTCCAAGCTTACAGGCCGACGCGCGATCTCCAGCAGATTTTCTACCTTATCGGGCGTGGTTTCCATCCCGATAGCGAGTTCATCAATCGATGGGTCACGGCCCAACTCCTGCGTCAGGCGCAGTTGCACCCGCCGCATCCGGTTAAGCTGATCCCCCATGTGCACCGGCACCCGGATCGTGCGGCCCTGATCAGCCACCGCCCGGCTCACCGCCTGGCGAATCCACCAGGTGGCATAGGTGCTGAACTTGTGCCCGCGCTGATACTCAAACTTGTTCGTCGCGCGGATCAGGCCGATATTCCCCTCCTGGATCAGATCCAGGAAGGGCACGCCGCGCCCGATATACTTCTTCGCCACACTAATCACGAGCCGGGCGTTAGCGCGCACCAGATGTTCCTGCGCCAGCTCACCGTCCGAGATAACGTCACGCAGCGTGTACACGTCATCCGGTGGCAGCGTCTCGCCCTTCGTTTCCAGGGTATGGGCCGCTTCCACCGCCGCTTCCATCCGCTTAGCGAGGTCAACCTCTTCCTGGGCCGTCAGCAGCGGCACCCGCCCAGCTTCCTTCAGATACAGACCGACGACATCATCGCTGTCGAGCGCTTGCTGGTAGCCAGCATCCTTGATTAAGTCGCTGTCCATCCAGACGATTTCGGTCTCGTCGTCCTCGCCGATTTCAGATTCGAAATCTAATTCCCTAGCATTACTGGAATTGCCCGCCGTGAACAGGGGCTCCTCAGTTTCCGCTTCGGCCCCTGGAACCACCTCGATGCCGCCATCGAGGAGTTCGTCAATTAGTTCCTCAAGCAAGGGCATGTCGCGCTCAGGGTCTGGCAGCATGGCGAGGATGTCGTCATAGCTGATGACGCCTTGTTGCTTATGCGCCTTGTTGATGAGTTGAGTACGAAGTTCGTCTTTCTGTGCCATCACTGTGAGCATACGTTACACCACACAAGCCTTGCTATGTTATAGCAAACTACCTGACTACACCGTCAAGGACTATCTCACGTCGTCGGCTGAATTATGACGTAGGATCGGCTGACTAGCAATTCGAGGGTAGACGGTGGTTGTCGAGCGAGTGACTAACCGTCTCTATCCGCGCAAACGTATACGTTACTGGAAATCGCGATTCTTGTCAAGCAACTGGTGGCGTGTTGAGCTGCGCGATCAAATACGTGACTGCTTCCAGCCCCAACAAGTACATTTCCGGGCGGTCGTCAATTAGCGCGTAGAAGCCAGTTTCCGCCGGGGTACGGCGGCCCACCGCGATCACATGGGCACTACCATCCACCAGCAGCACCTCGATCAACATGATCGGCGTGGGCTGAAACCCATAAGTTGCTAAATCAGCGTCCGCTTCAAGGTCGAACGTCCGCAAGTAGGGCAGCAGCACAATCGTCCGCGCGATGCTGACCGCTGCTTCTGTGTCCAATTCACCCTCGCTGCCCGGCGCAATCCAGTTACCCTCCGCGTCCCGGCTGATGATGAACGCCTGATCGCTTTCAGTATCTTGCAGCCGAATCGCCTGAATATTGACCAGCGCGAGGTCTGGAAAGGTGCGAAAAAATGTCACCGGGCGCGTCGGTGGCGGCACCTCCTCAAGCTGCCGATTCTGCACCAGCAGCGCCGTCAGCAGCGCCACAAAGATGAGCGCAAAGATAAGCAGGGTACGCCGCCGCATCACTTACGCCTCCGCCGCGCCCACACCGCGAATCCCACCACCAACACGACGCCGGGCAGCATGATGATCGTCAGGAAGGCAATTGCATCAAGCGTTTGCGAGTCGACGAAGATCAGCGGCAGCGCGCTTGCGAACGCCTGCGGTGAAATATCCAGCCGATCTTGCAACCGACTCAGCCACGAGACGCCGTCCGTCCACAGAATCCCGTTACCCACCGGGCTGGCCACCTGACCGTTCGTTGCGAAATCGCTGTCGCCCACCAGCAAGATCCGTGCATCTGTTGTTTGATCCCACGCCCACACGACCGTCGTCAGCGGGCCGGGCAAATCCTCGCCCCCATCGAAGGCGAACGCATTGGTATCGCCCAATGTCACCAGATCAGTTTCGCCGTAACTGAGCGGCGACGACATGATCACACGGCCATTGGCGATGTCCGGCGGCGCGCTGTCCAAATTGACATCGACCGCGCGCGCGACCCGGAACAACGTGGGCGTGCTTTCCGGGTCAAGCCGTGCCCCGATGTCCGTCGCCGCGAAGACGGCAGCGCTGATCACATCCAACTCGGTTTGCGCACTCAGCCCCGGATCGACGACCACTGCATCCAGGCCGCGAATCCCGAAGTTTTCCCACAGATACGTGTTGAACGGACTGTCTGCGCTCAGGAATGCAGCCTCGTTGAAGAGCGCATCCGCCATCAAATAGAGCGAGCCACCCTGCTGCAAGTAGCGGTCGATGACAGCGACCTCCGCGTCGCTGAACGCCGTGGTGGGGCGCGCGAAGATCACCACATCGGCGTTATCGGGGATGTCGCCGCCGGCCTGCGTGATTTGCGGCAAATTGAGCGTGAGTACGCTGAAACCGCTTTCGCGCAAGCCGCTGCCCAGCCCAGAGATGCCGGCTTGGGTGACATCCAGCGGGTCGCGTTCGCCGTGCCCGGTGGCGAAATAGGCCGTCAGCGAGCCTCGGATCAACAGGCGCGAGATGGCCTGGGTCATGTCGCGCTCCTGATTTTCGTTGCGCGGCACCCGTGCCAGCGTGTTCAGATCGACCGAGCCGTCCAGGTTGAGCAGCGAAATGAACACCTGCGCATCCTGAGCGACGCCGTAGCGCTGTGCCAGCGCTGGCTGCTCTTCGGGATCGATGTATTCACGGGTGATCAGGCCGTCCGTTTCGACCTCGTACAACCGAAAATACTGATCATCGATTTCGCGTGCAGTCAGTGCGCTCGGTGAGTAGAACCCAGTGATCTGGATTGGCTCATCAACGCGCTGAAGCACCCGCAGGCTCTCCGGTGACAACGTGAAGCGCTGCGTCTCGGTGAGATCGAGCGTGACCGCGCCGCGCTCTAACAGCAGGTACACCACCGCCACGATCCCGATCAGCAGCAGCGTCGAGAAGAACGCCAACGTGCTGTAACGCACCTGCCGCCCGGTGATGAAGCCGACGAATTCGCGCGGGGTCATCACACCCCACAGCGCGATCCCGCCGATACCCACCGCCAACACAACCCCAATCAGCAGTGTGAGCGCGCCCTGCCAGATCAGCCCGATGATCCCGATCAGCAGTGCCGCTGCGCCGACAAAACTGGCGACCTGCGCGACATGCTGCCGCGTGATGATGAATGCGTCTTGCTGCATCAGCGCCACCTGTTGGACTCAACGACGTGAATGGTCACATACAGCATCACAATAATCACCCCGGCGAAGAAGGCAATATCCTCGCCGCGCACCAACCCCGCTGCAAACGAGGTTGAGAAGTTGCCTTGCAGCGACAGATTGCGGACGAAACGCGCCACCTCGATGTTCGCGATCAACAGGCCCGCTTGATCGCCGAGCCAGAGGATCAGCAGCGTGATCATGCTCAAAAACGACGCGACGATCTGGTTTTCGGTGAGCGCCGAAAAGAAAATGCCGATGGCGAGCATCGCGCCGCCATACAGCCAAATCCCGATGTAGGCGCTGAAGGCATGACCAATATCGGTGGGTGTGATGCTGGCTAGAATGAATTGGTAGGTGAAGGTGAGCAGCAGAACTATTGTATAGTAGCTCCAAGCCCCCAAAAACTTACCAAACACGATCCCGCTTTCCTGCACCGGGGCCGTCAGCAGCAGCTCGAGCGTGCCTTCGCGCTTCTCTTCCGCAAACAGACGCATCGTGAGCAGCGGCGCGAAGAAGATGAGCATGAAGGACAAAACCGACGGGACGAGCGCCGGATTGGCGGGCCGGACGGTCATGCTCACCGTCAGCTCGCGGTTGAAGAGAATCCCCGTCAGCAGCAAAATCGCAAACGCGATCACGTAGGCGAACAACGACGTGAAGTATTGGCTCAGTTCGCGGCGTAGGACGATCCATGTCCCCATCGGTCAAACTCCCTCCGCCTGGCTATCCCGGCTGACGAGATTGAGGAAGATGTCTTCCAATGTGGACGCCACCGCGCGGATCTCCAGCAGCGAATAGCCCGCCGCCGAAACTTGCGCGAACACCGCGCCGCGAATGTCGGTGCCCGCCTGCGTGCTCACGTTGAAGCCTTCGCCCTGCACCTCGACGCTGATCACACCGGGGATCGCGCTGAGCAGCGCCGCCGCTTGATCCGCCGACGCGCCGCCGATCACCACGTAAAGCTGGGTGCCCGGCTCCAACTGCTGACGCAGTTCACCCGGATCACCTTCGGCGACGATGTGCCCCTTGTTGATGATCAGCACGCGGTCGCAGACCTGTTCCGCTTCGGTGAGGATGTGCGTGCTGAACAGCACCGCATGCTTCCGGCCCAGTTCGCGCACGCTCTCGCGCACCTCGATGACCTGCTGCGGATCGATGCCAATCGTCGGCTCGTCGAGGATGACCACCTCCGGCTCATGAACCAGCGCCTGCGCCAACCCCAGCCGCTGCCGCATCCCTTTGGAGAGCTGACGAATGAGTGTGTCGCGGCGGTCATACAGATCAACGCGCTTGAGCACAGCCTCGACATGCCCCGCTGGTCTGCGGATGCCGCGCAGCCGTGCCCAAAACGCGATATAGCCCCGCACCGTCATGTCCGGGTAAATGGGAATGCGCTCCGGCATGTAGCCAATGGCGCGGCGCGCGGCCATCGAGTCCTCGATGATGTCATGGCCGACGACACGCGCCGTGCCTTCGCTTGGCGGCATAAACCCGGTGAGCATCCGCATGGTGGTGGTTTTACCTGCGCCGTTCGGCCCCAGCAACCCGACGATCTCGCCCGGCTGTACGCTGAAACTCACATGATCAACGGCGACGAGTTTGCCGTAGCGTTTTGTCAAACCTTCCGCTTCGATCATCGAAAATGTCTCTCAACCTCATGATCCCTGAGCGGCACGATATGATCGATACTAGTGCGTGTGTGAGTCCACGTCAAGTAACCATAAATGTCCCTGTACAATCGCTGCACAGAACCGTGACACCTGTCATGAATCAAGCATGGGCTGTTCTTGACGAGCGGCTTCATATTGTGAAAAAATATACAAATGATCAGCGGCAGGTTGTGATATTTGTCACTAAGGCGCACACGTTACTGGGATTATAGTATAAGCATATATTCATTTTTTCACAGCACAATCTCACGGCTCATGCTTGGAGCGGTGAGCATGCAACTGTAAGGAGCAGGCATCAATGGGCAAGATCACGACGGTCTACAAAGGTGACATGCTGTTCGAGACGACAATGGGCAGCCACACCCTGCTGGTCGATGTGCCGGAGAGTATGGGCGGCAGCGACCGGGGGCCAACGCCACCCGAGGTCTTCATCGCCTCGCTGGGGACGTGTGTGGGCGCGCTGGTCGCCAATTACTGCAACAAGACGGGAAACATCAGTACAGAAGCCATGACCATCGATGTGACCTATGACAAAGCCGCCGAACCGACGCGGCTGGTGAACATCAAAGTCAAAGTCAATCTGCCGCACGCGCTGTGCGAAACGCGCGAAGCGGCTATCAAGCGGGTGGCCGAACATTGCCCGGTGCATGAGACCATGCTGACGCTGGACGCCATCGAATTCGATGTGCTGGACAAAGCGGCGCTGGAGGAAACTGCCCCATAAACCCAGATCACAGATGATCATTAGGCTGGGTGCGGTGGCTGACGACGCACCCAGCTTGTTTCACGCGCCGCTTCACCAGCCATCTATGTGATCTCACAGCCGCACAGCGTCATCCAGCGGTACAATGATGGCATAACGAAAATGGCGAACAGCATGAGCGCGATCCAACCGTCCACCAACCCGATCACCGAAGCGGGCAGCCGCACGCTCACCGCAATTGACACACAGGAACTGCCGATTTGGATGCGCCGGGCGCGGCGCGGCATCGATTGGGGTGTGCTGATTGTCATCGCCTTCAGCGTGATCGCGGCGTGGCCGTTCATGCTGCAACCGGGGTTGCCACGCACCAACGCCAGCGAGAATTACGTCTTTCGGGCAGAAGACTATGCCACCGCGCTGCGTGAGGGGGTGTGGTATCCGCGCTGGTCGCCGAACGTGATGGGCGGCTACGGCGCTCCAATCCCGCACTTCACGCCCCCTGGTGCGGGCTATTTTCCGGCGCTCATCCAGATCTTTTTCACGGATAACGCGGTCGCGGCGGTGCGCGCGGTGTACATCATCGCGTTTATGCTGGCAGGGCCAACGGTTTACGCGCTGGTGCTGCGGCGCGCTGGCGCATCGGCGGGGGTGCTGGCGGCGCTGCTGTATGTCTACAGCCCTTACGTCGGGCTGACCGCACCGCATCTCCTCGGCGATGTGCCCGGCGTGATGAGTCTGGCGCTGCTGCCCGTGCTGTTGTGGAGCGTGGATCGGCTGATCGGTTCGAATCACCCGCCCGATCTGCTGTATGTGGCGTTGGCGACCGCCGCCCTGATTCTGACTCACAGCCTCGCCGCCGCTGTGAGCATCGCGCTGGCGGTGATCTTCGTGCTGTGGCATGTCCTTGTCTGTAACCGTCATGCACCCTGGCGATCCGTTGTCGGCGGCCTGCTTCTCGGCTTCGGCCTCGCGGCGACTTTCTGGCTCCCGCTGCTGGCGGATCTCAACACGGTCACATTCCACTATCGAGATGGTGTGATCCAGCCCATGCTGACTTTGGGTGGCCTGTTTGCACCTGTCCAACCCGTTGACCCCGCCGCCTTAGTGCCAGTGCCCCAGTTGACGCTCGGCCTGGTCAACGCTGGCTTCGCCCTGAGCGGGGCCGCAGCCTTGATCCACAGGCGGCAGCAGCGGCGTCTGGGGCGGTCGGCGGCATGGCAAGCGCTGATGCTGGTGATCGGCGTGGCGCTGATTGTGATTTCGTTGGCACTGCCAACGCAGCATTGGCTGCTCGGCGCGCTGACATTGTGCTGTGCCATCGGCGGCAGCGCGGCCTTGCGCTGGCGTGATCTGCTGCCGGAACGGGTGCGGCATCTGCTGCTGCCCGTTGCCGTGATCGTGCTGCTGGTGACGGCGGCACCCATCTGGCTGGCACGCGATTGGCAGGAAGCGTTCGGCGCTGTCAAGCCCGCCGATCAGGTGCGGTACGAGCTGAATGGGTTCGGGACAGCAGTGCTGCCGCCCGACGCGCCGCTGCCGCTGACCATCGCCCCAACGCTCGAACTCGACCCCGCGCTCTACAACAGCATCGGATCGCCGCGCGATGTCAACAAGATCGCGGCGGTCAGCGGCCCGGTCGCCAGCTTCGAGCCGTTGGCGCACGGCACGCACGCGGATAGTTTCTTTCTGCGTGCCACCGGCCCGGTGACGGTGTCGATGCTCACCGCCTATTTTCCGGGCTGGCGCGCGGTTTTGAACGACGTTGATGTCCCCATCGCCCCTGACGCACAGACCGGCTTGATCAACATTGACCTCGCGCGCTGCATCAGCCGGGAAGCCCTGAACATCACCTCCTGCTTGAATGGGGATGTGCAGGTCTTTCTGGATACAACGCCGCTGCGCCTGTTGGCCTGGGCGAGTGTGTGGACATCGCTGGCGCTGCTCGCTGTGATCACGGTGCGGCGCTTCCGTAACCTGGTGCCCCGCTTCGACGAGCCGCCGCTGCTGCCACCCGACGAGACGCGCCTGCTGGCGACGTTGTGCGTTGGGGTCATCGCGGCGGTGCTGCTGATCGCACCCGCGAACACACCGATCTCACTGCGGGCAAGCCCGTACTATCAACTTGAGGATGCTCAACCGCTGTTGACGCGCGCCAACGAAGGATCGATCATGCGCCGCGACCTGGAAACGCTGGCCTATCGCCTCGCTGCGACCGAGTATCGCGTCGGGGAAACGGTCCCGCTGACGCTGTACTGGCACACGCTCAACCCAAACCTGCCGGCGAACTATCGCACATCGGCGTTTCTGCTCAACCTATCCGGCGGTGCCAACAGCCCCGCCACACCGCTTAGTCATCTCGGTGGGTATCCCACGCGGCGCTGGCCGACAGATCGGTATGCGCAGAATACTTTCCATGTGTCGCTGGCTGGGGTGGCACCGGGCGAATACAGCCTCGCCGTCGAAGTCTACGACTGCGAATCAGCCTGCCGCGCCAGCGACCGCCTCGCCTTCTTTGATCCCGCCACCCGCGAGTCGCTGGGGCGACGCCTGGTGCTACCCTTCGTCATCATCACCGTCACACCTTGATCAACAGCGACGCGATCAGCCGCTTGTATTTTGCCGGGACGGCAGTACAATAGGCCAATAATTGCACTCTAGGATTGGGTTTCGTAATGTCACAGAACGGTATCGGCGATCAACTCGGTCAGGCTTGGGCCTATCACCGCGCCGGGCAGCAGGATGAGGCTGCCCAGGCTTTCCAGCAAATTCTCAATACCAACGCCAATCACATCGATGCCCTGTTTGGGCTGGGGTTGGCGCAGCGGGGCAGCCAGCAACCCGATGCCGCGCTGGAGACATTTCAGCGCTGCCTGACCCTGGTGAACCAGGCGCTGGAAGCGGAGCCGGGGTCGGATCGCTACGAGATTTTGCAGCGGATGCTGGAGCAGCGCATAGCCGAAATTAAGAGTGCCGCGCCCGGATCATGAACCGCCGCGAGCGCCTGGAGCGAACCATCGCGGGCGAACCGACGGATCGCGCCCCGGTTGCGCTCTGGCGGCACTGGCCCGGCGATGACCAACGCGCCGCTGATCTGGCGCGGGCGACGGTCGATTTCCAGAAAGCTTACGATTGGGATTTCGCCAAGGTCACGCCGTCCAGCAGTTTCTGCCTGACCGATTACGGCGCGCAAGATCGTTGGGAAGGCTCGCTCGAAGGCACGCGCGTTTACACCAAACACGTCGTCGAACGCTCGCTAGACTGGACGACGCTGCGCACGCTCGACCCGCTGCGCGGTGGGTTAGGCCGCCAACTGGAAAGCGTGCGCTTGATCTGCGCCGAGCTTGGCGAGGATGTCCCCGTTATCCAAACGATCTTCAGCCCGCTGGCGCAGGCCAAGAACCTGGCAGGCGACGAGCGGCTGATCCAGCACATCCGCACCTACCCGGATCGGGTGCACACCGGGCTGAGCATCATCGCCGAAAGCATCATGCGTTTCATCGACGCGCTCAAGCGGCTGCCGATTGCGGGGATCTTTTACGCGATCCAGCACGCCAGTTATGCCGTCCTCGCTGAAGACGAGTACCGCAACTTCGGCCTGCCTTACGACCGGCGAATTCTGGAGGCGCTGCCGTCGAAGTGGTGGTTCAACATGGTGCATTTGCACGGCCATCTGCCCATGCTCAAACTCGCCAGCCAGTACACCGCCCAGGCCATCAACTGGCACGACCGCGATACAGAACCGTCGCTGGCGGAAGGCAAGCTGATGTTCAGCGGCGCGTTGTGCGGCGGCCTCTCACGCTGGGAGCATGTTCACAACGGCACCCCGACCGCCGTGCGCGAAGCGGCCCGCGATGCCTTGCAAACGCTGGATCACCGCCGCTTGATTTTATCGACGGGCTGCGTGGCGATGATCACCTCGCCGCTGTCGAATCTACGCGCCGTCCGCGCCGCTGTCGAGCAGAGCTAACAATATGTCGATTCGTGTGATTGCAGGCAGCGCTAAGGGTCGCCGCCTGAAACGTGTCCCTGGGGACACCACGCGCCCGGTCATGGATCGCGTAAAAGAGGCGTTGTTCAGCATCATCGGTCGGCGGATCTATGACGCGCGCTTCCTGGATCTATTCGCGGGGACGGGCAGTGTGGGCATCGAAGCTTTAAGCCGGGGGGCAGCCAGCGCCCTACTTGTAGATAACGACCGC
This sequence comes from Chloroflexota bacterium, assembly GCA_010092805.1. Lineage (GTDB taxonomy): Bacteria > Chloroflexota > Anaerolineae > Aggregatilineales > Phototrophicaceae > Flexifilum. The sequence continues at coordinate 15,682 of JAADYY010000144.1, forward strand.
CGCGCCATCCAGACCATCTACGAGAATTTGCAGATCACCAGCCTGAGCGCCCAGGCTACCGTGCGCCGCGCCGACGCCTTCGCCGTGCTCAAGGGCCACCCGGAGCACCCATATGACTTTATTTACATCGCGCCCCCCCAATATGCGGGGCTGTGGCTCAGAGCAGTTCAGGCGGTTGACGCCAACCCAGGCCTGTGCGCCGCCGACGGCACGGTAATCGTCCAGATCGATCCGTCGGAGCAGGAAGCGGTCACGTTGCAGTCGTTGACGCCCGTCGATGAACGGCGCTACGGCAACACGTTACTCTGGTTCTTTGAAGTCATTGGTGAAGCCGTTGGTGAACCGCCGCCGGAGGAGAACAATTCTGTGCTTGACTCGCAGCAGCTTGAAGCGGTCGTCCGCGAACTGATCGCCAATTTCGAGATCACTTCCCCACCCATCCCCATCGAAAGCCTGCTCCAACACCCGCAGCCGGGGATGTGGGAAGAGATTGACATTAACCAGCTATCCGGCAGCTTCCTCAAGATCACCGAACCGTATGCACCGCGCATGTCATTGGCGCGGCTGCTGGTCCGCCACATTATCACCAGCCCGTGGGGCGGCGCGCGCGGACTTGTTGACCTGCACGACGACGACGATCAACTGCATGCCTTTGCGCGCATGTTGATGATGCCTGCGGACATGGTGATGGCGTTGGGCGGCAGCGCCCGCACCCCGGATGTCATCGCGGCCCATTTTGAGGTGCCAGAAGCGGACGCCAAGCTGCGCCTGGAAGAGTTGGCGACTTACTCCGAACGGTGATGGCTGTTCCGTTCGTCTCGCTGCCCTGAGAGGTGCGCGCGCGCCAACGCGAGGGCATCGGCTACCGTCTCGACTGTTCCGACCGCCTGCCCTTCGCGGATCAAGTCGATCAACTCGCCGATGATCGGCCCCGGCTTCAGGTTCAATGTCTCGATCAAATCCGTGCCGCGCAGCAGCGGCGGCGGCTCGATGAGCCGGTCGTAAGCGTCGAAGTAGGCGGCGAGCAGCGTTTGCGCCCGCTCCAGTGTTGCCAGCCATGCATCCTGCGTGAAGGCCAGCCCAACAGTCGCCAGATAACCCGCCAGCCCCAGCAGAATTACGTCAACGCCGGCAGCGCCCGTCGCCCGCCAGAAGCGGTGAATCGTCAGCGGGGTCAGCTCATCGAGATCTTGGAGCGCGGCGAAATCTCCTGCATGGCGGGCCACAGCACCAACCCGATCTTTCTCGCCGTTGCTCAGGTGCAGCGCCGCCGCCCGCGCCACAGCCTGATCCGCGCCGATGACCGGATGGTGCAGCAGCGCTGCGAACAGCAGCACCGCCCGATGTGAACGCTCATCCGGCCATTCAACCGCGAGCTGCGCGCGCAGCCCTGACCGGAAGCGGTCGAGCGCAATCGCCAGCATCCCCATACTGAACTGCGCCGTTGATGTGTCGCTGCGATTCGGGCTGAGCGTCGCCAGGATGTCGGTCAGGCGCTCGATGACCGCCAGCGTATACCCCCATAGATCATCAGCGTCCTGCGGAGTGTGTTTGCGGCCCCGCAAGGGCACCACCTCCGGCAGAGTCACATCCAACAGGCCGACTGTGTTAGCGACGCGCAGTGCCATCACCGGGCGGGGCAGCGCCAGCAGTTTGAACACTTCGTCGCGCACCCGCTCCGCCGAGATCTCAGCCAGGCGCGGCGTGACCGCGCGCACATCGGCCAGCGTCGCCGGGTCGATGCGCATCCCAAATTGGACGCTCTGCCGCACCGCCCGCAGCGCCCGGATCGGATCGTCGGCCAGCGACGCGGGGCTGCAGCGGCGGATACGTTTGGCAATGGCATCAGACACGCCGCCGGTTGGGTCGATCAATTCGTTGAGGTCGCCGTGCAGATCGACGGCCATCGCGTTGATCGTGAAATCGCGGTCGAACAGATCGGCGTCGAGATCGGGGCCGCGCAAGCTGGCGACATCGAAGACCAGACGGCCATCGGGTGTATCGACGAGGGCACGCCCGACATCGCGCTCTGCGTCGAGCGGGAAAAAGTCGCCACCCAGCCGATTGGCGATGATCCGCCCCAGCTTGATCCCGCTGTCGGGCGTCGCCATGTCCACATCCTTAATGGGCCGCCGTAGGAAGGCGTCGCGCACCGCCCCGCCAACGATGTACACCGGAATCGACACATCCGCCAGCAAATCTTGCAGATCCAGCACTACATCCGGCCACACGAGGATCGGTCGCTCTGAAGAGGGGGGAGTCACGCCAGGCTGTCCAGCATCTCGGTTTTCACAACGCCGATGAACGGCAAATTGCGAAACTTCTCGTCCAGATCCAGCCCATAGCCAAACACAAACCGATCCTCAATTTCGAAACCGATGTAATCCATTGGGATCGGAATCGTGCGGCGGGCGGGTTTGTCCAGCAGCGAACACAATTTCAGGCTGGCGGGTTCGCGGGCCAGCAGCATATCGATGACGAAGCGCAGAGTATGCCCGGTGTCGATAATGTCCTCGACGATCAACAGGTGCTTGTCGGTCACATTCTCACGCAAATCCATATCGATGCGCACATTGCCCGTCGAAGCGCGCGCGCCTTTGCCATAGCTCGAAATCGACAGAAAATCGATCTCGTGCGGCACGCTGATATGGCGCATGAGATCGGTGAGGAACATCACACCGCCCTTCAAAATGCAAATGAGCATCAGCTTGTCGGTGTGGTGATAATCTTTGGAGATCTGCGCGCCGAGTTCCGCGACTCGGGCTTGCAGCACCGCCTCACCGATTAGAATCTCGTGCAGATATTTCTCATACGCCTGCTGCATCGATCATTTCCCAGATCATGTCGTCGATCATTGCCGGTACGCCTCGGTCATCGCGCCGCCTGCACAGGCCCCCCAGCAAGGCGGCGATCAGTGCCGTTATGTCGTTGAACACTCGGTTTCAGGCCCAACATATTCGCAATTATACGCGCCCCTGACGGGTCGTCAAAGTTGGTGTCCGAAAAGTGTGTAGATCGTTTGCATAAAGACGTTCGCTGTTGCTTTGATCCCGCTATTCGCCTTACAATGCAATGAGACCAGCATTTGATTTGCGTTACTATGCCGATAGGACTATTGACATGGGTCAGAAGCTCGCTATCGATTTTGGAACGACCAACAGCGTCATTGCTCAGTGGGACGCCGCGCAAGAGACGGCACAGGTCCTCAACCTGGCAAACGTTGGCACCGACGCAGCCGATGGCTTGCCCCCAGCAGTGCCATCTCTGATCTATGTCAACGACGGGGGCGCAGGCACAGTCACGGTCGGGCATCAGGTGCGCGCGCGCGGGCTGGATGTGCGGCAGGACAACCGCCTGTTCCGCAACTTCAAGCGCGGCATCGTCTCGACCCCCGCGCCGGAACCCCGCGACATTGACGGCAAGCCCTGGGATGACAAAGCCGTTGGGCGGAAGTTTCTCCAAACCCTGGTGGATGGGCTGCCGTGCAAGCTCAGCGATATTGAGCAGTTGGTGATGAGCGCGCCTGTCGCCTCGTTTGAGGGGTACTTGGCGTGGCTCAACAGCCTGTTTGATGAAGAACTCCAGCAGAAAATCCGCATCGTGGACGAATCGACGGCGGCGGCGCTCGGGTACATGGTCACCAAGCCCGGCGCGGTGGTGCTCGTCTTCGATTTCGGCGGCGGCACGCTCGATCTGTCGTTGGTGGAACTCCCAGAAAGCCGCGAGAAAACCGGCGGCTTCCTCAACCGGCTGCGCGGCAAAAGCGCCCAGCAGCACAGCGCCCGCGTGATCGCCAAAGCGGGCCGGGTGATTGGCGGCAGCGATGTCGATCAATGGCTGCTGACGGAGATTCTTAAGCGAACGGGCCTGACGACCAAGCAGCTCGGCAGCAGCTACAGCACGCTGCTCACGCGCTGCGAACACGCCAAGATCGCGCTTTCGAC
>JAADYY010000678.1 GCA_010092805.1 Chloroflexota bacterium
AATTTTATGGTTTCAAATCGATCTACGATGAAACTGTAAGGATCACCCAGGGGCACAAGAGACCGAATCGCAAGCACTGCAAACCAAGCTTAGGAGTTCAGTATGGAGGATGCACAGACTTTATTCCGTGACGGCGTGCGCGCGCTCAAACAGGCGGGCGATGTTCAGCGCGCCCGTGAGCTGCTGCGGCAGTCGCTGCGCCTTGACCCGAACAATGAGCAAGCCTGGCTGTGGCTGGCGCAGACCACCAAGAATCCAGAAATTCAACTGCAATGTGTTGATCGTGCCCTGAGCATCAACCCGGATCAGCCGCAGGCGCAGGCCGCCCGTGACAAGATCTGCGCCCGCATCGAACAGATCAATACGAAGGGCGGCGCTGCCCAGGCCGTCGCGCCAGCACAACCCGGCGAATCACCTGAACCAACACAGCCGCCCGCCGAACTCGCGCGGCCCACGCCATCCGTCAAGCTGCTGCTGACGCCCAAGCAGGAAAAGCAGATCAAGTCGCTGCTGATGCAGGCGCAGGTCTTCATGGATCAGAATCAGGCGGAGCAGGCGATTGAGCGTTGGGTGCGCGTGCTGGAAATCCAATCTGATCACCCCATCGCAATTCAGGAAGCGGTGCGCAACCTCGCCAAGCTGGGCTACATGGACGACGGCAAAGAACTGCTGCACCGCGCCATCCACGACGGCACCACCGCCGCGTCGATCTACCTGACAGCGCTGGACATCGCCTGGCGGCAGGGCGATCATGTCGAAGCCGACGATCTGCTCGAACGGATCGTGCAGATGCCCAACGCCTCCGAAGAGATGCTGGAAAACGCCGCCGATTTCTTCGTCAAGTTTGGGCAACCAGAACGCGCCCGTGAAGCGCTTGAAGCCGGGCTGGCGCGCATCCCAGACGGGCAGAAGCTGTTGTTTCGGCTGGGCAAGCTGTACGAAACCGATCTCAACGACCAAGAGACGGCCATACGCTACTATGACCGCGCCGCCCGCGTCAAGAGTGGCACGAAGCTAGGGCGCGAAGCGGATAGAGCGCTGGAGAACGTCGCCCCGGTGCTCACCGACAGCGAGCGCGGCAGCTTCGCCCTCGCCTTCCGTGAGGCGCTGGGGGTTGGCGTGTTCTTCTGGCTGCTGGGCTGGCAGGATGCGGGCCTCGACATGCTGCAAATGGGCGGCGAGCGCTGGGGGGGCGTGCTGCTGGCGATCCTCGGCGGGTATCTGGTCGTCTCGGCCACATCGTCGCCGCAGCAGCAGCCGCGGGCGTCGTGGTTGGGTGGGAGTGTGCCGCCGCCGCGCCCCAAACCAGAACCCACCCCCGGCCAAACCGTGATCGAGGAGCGTTTCAGCATCGAACGCTCGTTGGAGGAGCCGACGGCCATCCCGATGATCCCGATGGCGCTGCGCGTCGGCATGGGCGTGATCGGTGGGCTGGTGCTGGTCGCGGCCTTCATCCTGGTATTCTCCGCGTCAATTGACGTGCTGCGCAACCCCGTCCCGCCGTATGTGCCGTCGCTCGACGACTTGATAGGCGACTTGATGGGCACTTTCTAAGCGGAGGCCGTCGATTATGAGTGAACTGCTCACATTTGTCTTCTTCATTCTGGGCCTGCTGATTCTGCTGGCGCTGCAAAGCTTCCTCACACCGCTGCCGTTTGGCGATACAGGCCGCGTGCGCTATCGCAGCTTCCCGGTGGCCACCTTCATCCTGATTGTCATCAATTCCTTCGTTTTCATTGTGTGGACAGCCCCGAATTATTACGTCGATTCGTTGGAAGCCTTCTACCCGTACATCGAGCAGGTGTGGACCTACGGCTTCCGCGAGGTTTTCTTGCGCGAACACATCGGCATCGGCGCGTGGTCAACCTTTACCAGCACCTTCATGCACGCCGATTTCCTGCACCTGTTCTTCAACATGATCTATCTGTGGACGTTCGGGCGGCGCATCGAAGACGCCTGCGGCCCCTGGCGCTTCCTGCTGTTTTATCTGGGCGCGGGGATGGCGGCGGCGGTCGGTTGGGCGGCGCTCGACCCGTTCAATGAAGACATCCCCGGCATCGGGGCCAGTGGGGCCATTTCCGGCGTGATGGGCGCGTATCTGGTGCTGTTCCCCGGCTCTAAGATCAACTGTTTGTGGGGCATCGGCTCGATTCTGCGCGTGCCCTGGGCCATGCTCATGGACAAACCCATCTGGCGCTGGACGATTGCCATTCCCTCGTGGATTCTGCTCATCTACTACCTGATCAGCGAGGCGTTGCCGTCGCTGGAAGTGATTCAGGGGCAGGGGCAAATCACCGGCATCAACCATCTGGCGCACTTTTTCGGCTTCCTGGCTGCCATCGCCATTTTGCTGTTCGTCCGCAAAGACCTGCTGGTGCGCTATCTGGCCGGACGCCGCCTGTAACCGTGAGCGCGCCCCTGATCCCGGATTGGGGGCGCATCAATCGTCGCTGCTGTGGCTGTCGAGATCGGCCAGTTCGGTTGTGATCTCGCTGTCGAGATCGAGCAGCCGCCCCGCTTCAAGCGCCGCGTCGAGGGTGTCGGCGTCGAGTTTGTCGGTGACCACGCGCCGCAGTTCGTCAATCATCCGGTGGATGCTGTGGTCGCTGTCGGCGGCCTGCACCGTTTCCATCAGGCCGATCAGCTCGGCGCTGCGCAGGGTATTGCCGCTGTTCAGGTGCCACCGCACAATGCCGACCAGCGCCCGCGTCAGTTCCAGGTCGGCGCGGTGGCCTTCGCTGCGGCGCAGAGTCAGCCGTTCCCGCAGCGCCAACTGCGCCTGCTGATCCGGCGGCGCGAGATCGATCAGCGCGCGCATGACGATCACCTCCAGCGGCATGAATTCGCCCCGTTCGAGCGTCTGCTGCCACCGCGCTTGCCCAATGGCCAGCACCAAGCGGGGCACCAAATCGCGCGCCACATCGTCACGGATTGCGCGCTGGCCCATGCCCGTGCGCAGCAGCACCGCCGCCGCATAGCTGGCAGCCCGCTGCATCCGTTCGTCGCGTGTCTCCAGCGCCTGTCGCTGCGCTTGATGTGGGTGCAGCGCCCAGCGCGCGACCACCGCCAGCAGCCGCACCATCTCCGGCGCGGCCAGCAGCGTATCGGCGGCCTTCAAGCCCTCATACAGCAGCGCCCGCGCCGTCTCGATCTCGTCGTGGTCGAGGTGCAGCGCGGCGACGGCGGCCAGCGTTTCGGCCAGCCCGCGCTGATCGCCCAACTCGCGCAAGATCGCGACACTTTCGGCGAAGTGGGCGCGCGCCTGGTCGCCCAAGCCCTGCCGGGCCGCGCTGCGCCCTAACCCGGCCAGGCTGTACGCGCTCTGCTGACGATCCCCGATGGCACGCAGCAATGCTAAACTCGCGGTGTAGGCATCGGTCGCCGCCGCGTACTCGCCCAGCGCTTCGGCCCGCTGCCCCTGGCTTGCCAGCACCAGCGCGATCCCCCGCTGGTCGCCGAGCGCACGATGCAGCGCCAGGCTCTCCTGAAAATAGGCGTCGGCGTCGGCGAAATCGCCCAGGTCGGTGCTGATGCGCCCCATCTCGTTGAGGACCGTCGCGCTGCCCCGCCGATCCCCTACCGCACGCAGCAGCGCCAAGCTTTCCTGGTAGCACGCCTGCGCAATGGGGTGATCGCCCAGCGCGGCGGCCACCAACCCCAGGTTGACCAGCGCGCTCGCCATGCCCCGCCGGTCGCCCAATTCACGAAAAAGGGTCAGGCTCTCCTGAAAATGGCGGTCGCGCGCGGCGGCGTAATCGCCCTGGTCAGCGGTGACCATGCCCAGGTTGTTCAGCACGTCGGCGGTGCCGCGCCGATCCCCCACCTCGCGGAACAGCTTCAGGCTCTCCTGGTAATGCTGTTCGGCGGCGGCGTAATCGCTCTGCGTGGCGGCCACCACCCCCAGATTATTCAGGCTGATGGCGATGCCGCGCTGGTCGCCGATGATGCGCTGGATCGCCAGGCTCTGCTGGAAATAATCGTTGGCACCGCTGAAATCACCCTGATTCGAGACGACCAGCCCCAGATTGTTGAGCGTGGTGCCGATGCCGCGCTGATCGTTGATCTCGCGGCGGATCGCCAGGCTCTGCTCGAAGTAGCTGCGCGCCGCGGTGCTCTCACCGAGATCGGCGGCGACACTGCCCAACCGATTCAGGCTGGTGGCGATGCCGTCCCGGTCGCCGAGCGCCCGCCGGATCGCCAGGCTCTGTTCGTAGGCGGCGCGCGCGGTGGTGTATTCGCCCTGCCGCTCGGCGATGTGCCCCAGATGATTCAGACTCAGCGCCAACCCCGCCTGATCGTTGTGGCGTTCGGCCCACAACCGCGCGGCTTCGGCGGTTTGATGGGCGGCGGCATAATCGCCGAGCACCCGCTGCGCTGACGCCAGTTGATTCAGCAGCGCCACCCGGCGCGGATCGGCGGCGGGCAGCCGCGCCAACCCCCGCTCGATCAAGCGTTGGGCGCTGGCGTATTCCCCCGTGAACTGGGTCATGCGTTCGGCGGCCCGCCCGATGTAATACGCCTCTTTGTCGATCTCGCCCGCCGCCCCCCAGTGATCGGCGAGCAGTTCGGCGCGGGCTTCGTCGTGCGGGTAAACGGCTTCCAGCGCCTGGGCAATGCAGCGGTGCAGATCCGGCGTTTCATCCGGCGTCAGATCCGAGACGAGCGCTTCCCGCAGCTTGTCATGGGCGAAACGCCAGTGCGCTTCGTCCACAGCCAGGACGGCGGCGTTGGCGCAAGCGGTCAGCCATTGATCCAGGCTGCGGCCCGCCAGCAGCCCAGAGTCCGCCTCGGTCGTAGTGATCTGGTGCAGCACCGCCAGATCGACCTGCCGCCCGATCACGGCGGCCACTTTCAGCAGCCGTTGGCCCCAATCTGGCACCCGCGCCAAGCGCCGCCGCACAATCTGCTGCACGCCGCCCGCGAAAACCGTCTCCGGCAGCCGCATCGCGGCGATGTCGGCCAGCCGCCCGCTCGCTTCGGCCAACGCGCGCACCACCTCGATCAGGAAAAAGACGTTGCCTTCGGTTTCGCGCTGCAGCAAACTGACAAGTTCCGGCTGGCGCGCGTCCTCGCCGAGCATCGACACCGCCAGCGCTTCGACATCGTCGGCGTCCAGCCGTTCCAGCATCAGCCGCTCCATCCCTGGCAGCACATCTGGCAGCGCGGGCCGTTCGTCGCTGCGGTAGGTCGCCACGATCATCAAGCGCGCCCAGCGCTGCAGCGCGCCCAGCAGGTGCTGCAGCGGCGCTAGGCTTTCGTCCGCCCAGTGCAAATCCTCCAGCAGCACCAGCAGCGTCCCCGGCTGCCGCGTGATCAGCGCCGCGATGGTCGCAGCCAGCCGACGGCGGCCATCCTGCCCCGGCAGATCCGGCGCGGCGGGGATGTCACGGTTGAGCAGCGCGCCGATGTTCGGGACGAGCGCGCGCAGCACCGCCGCCTCTGAGTCGCTGACTGCCGCCGACAGCACCAGATGCGGCAGCACATCGCGCCACAGTTGGTAGGGCAGCCCGCCGCCTTCGACCGCCTGCCCACGCACGACGGTCACGCCGCGCACCAGCGCGCGGATGCGCAGTTCGTCCAGCAGGCGCGATTTACCCACGCCGCTCTCCCCGCCGATCAGCCACGCCGATCCCTGCCCGTTGATCGTGGTTTGCAGCGCTGTTTTGAGCGTCGAAAGATCGCGCTGGCGTCCCACAAACGCCGACGCTTGCAGGTAGCTTTCGCGGATGCCCTCGGATTCCTGCGGCGGGGCCTGGCCGAGCGCCCGATACAGATCATCGATCACCGCTTCGGCGCTCGGCGGGCGGGCGAGCGGATCTTTGGCCAGCAGCCGCGCGATCACGGCGGCCAGCGGCGGCTCAATTTCGGAAAGATCCGGCGTCTGGCTCAGGAACGCCTCCAGCCGGGCCGGGCTGGTGCGGTCGAACGGGTAGCGGCCTGCCAACAGCTCATACGCGATCAGCCCGGCAGCATACAAATCAGATTGCACGGTGGCCGCGGCCCCCAGAAACAATTCTGGGGCCATGTAGGGCAGCGTGCCCGCAAATTTACCCGACTCGTTGGGGCTGCGGGGGATGATCCCCTGCGCCAGGCCAAAATCGAGGACTTTGGTCACGTCGTCCTGTGTGACCAGCACATTCGCCGGCTTGAGATCGCGGTGGATGACGCCCCGGCGGTGCAGATAGGCCAGCGCTTGCAGCAGCTCCGTGAGGTAGCGCAGCCGGGTGGCGCGGTCGGCCAACCGCCCCGCCACCGTGATCGGGCGGGCGTTGGTGAGCAGCTCCATTGTGAAATACGGCTGGCGATCTGCGTCGAAGCCGTAATCGATCACGCTGATGATATGCGGGTGGCGCAGCGCGGCCAGCGTGCGGAATTCCGCCGCCAGCGAGAGCAGCCGGTCGCCATTGGCGCTGCCGCCGGTCGTCGTCTCGCTGCCGGGCACCTTCAGCCGCTTGAAGGCAATCTGTTGGCGAGTCAGGCGGTCGAAGCTGCGATAAACCGCCCCGATGCCGCCTTCGCCCAATGCATCGATGAGTTCGTAGCGGTGCCCGATCAACTGGCCGTCTCCCTCAAAATTGGTCGCGGTTGTCGAATGTCACGCTTCAGCATACCATGAGGATAGCGGATCTTGGCGGAATGGGGCATGGTATTTCCGCTACGGCGCGCCGATGCTGGGATCAGGGTGCCGCTGCATCATCCCATTCAGCGATCATCTGTGCCGAGGCCGTACTCGGATCGAGCGTTTTGCCTTCAGCGATGGCGGCTTGCAGATCGGCGTCGCTCATCTGCGCCTTCAGTGCCGTGATCAGTGGCGCGAGCCGCGAGGTGGCCATGGCGGCGGCATTTTCGGATACGGCCTCCACCAGCCCGGCTAAGTGCGCGCTGCCCGTCGCATCGCCCGCTGCCAGTTTCAGCCGCGCTGCCACCACCAACGCCTCGGCCTGCTGCTCCGGCTGAGCGGTCTGGCGGTTGGCCGTCAGGCTGGCGCGGAGTGTGGCGCGGGCTTGTTTGACATCACCTACATCCAGCCGCACGTGCGCCACTTCGAGCGCCGCCACGTCGTCGGTTGGTGTTTCACTGGGGATGGGTTCGGCGAGCAGTTCCGCCACCACCATATCGAGATCCAGCGCCGCGCCCTGCTGTAACGCCGCTGCCAGCGCCGCCGTCCCCAGATCCGCGCGCAGCCGGGGCAGCAGCGCATCCACAATCTGTTGGGCATTGTTGTCTTTGGCGGGGTGCTGTTGCGCCAGCCCCACCTATTGGGCGGCGCGGACCCGATCGCCGCGCGCATGAAGCACCTCCGCCAGGCTGCTCACGACCATGAGCAGCTCTGGCTCCGCGTTGACAGCGGCATAAATCGACAGGCTGTGCTGATGATAAGCCTGGGCGGTTGCCGCTTCCCCGCCCCTCAACGCCACCAGGCCCAGCCGATGCAAGCTGTGGGCCGTCGCCAGTTGATCGCCCAGCGTCTGCGCCAGCGCGAGGCTCTGCTGAAGATGGGCGCGGGCATCCGCATACGCGCCTTCCCACAGGGCGGCCTCGCCGAGATGCAGCAAGTTATCGGCGATGCCTTTCTGATCGCCCAAAGCCTTAACCAGGCTGAGGCTGCGCTGGAAGTACAGGCGGGCGCTGGCAAATTCCCGCTGTCGCAGCGCCACATCCCCCAAATTGACCAAACTGCCCGCGATGATGCGCTGCTGGCCGATGGCTTCGGCCAGGGCCAGGCTCTCTTGCAGGTAGCCGCGCGCCTCTGCATACGCCTCCTGCCGGATAGCAAGATTTCCCAGGTTGTGCAGGCTGAGGGCGATATTGCGCTGATCGCCCATCGCACGCGCAAGCGCCAACCCCCGCCGATAGTAGTCCCAGGCTTCGCTATACAGCCCTTCCCGAACGGCCAGCATGCCGAGGTTGCTGAGACTACTGGCGACACTCCGCTGATCCCCGATGGCCTGCGCAATGTCGAGGCCATGCAGATGGTGGGCGCGGGCCTCCGCATATTCCCCTTGATGAGCCGCCACCGCCCCCAGGTTGTTCAGGCTCTGCGCCGTGCGCTTGTGATCGGCTGCGGCCTGGGCAAAAGTGAGACTCTGCTGGAAGTAGGTACGGGCCTCGGCATACACGCCCTGGCTCGCCGCTATCGTCCCCAGGCTGCTCAGGCTGCGCGCCGCTTCACGCTGGTCGCCGAAGTGTAACGCCAGTTGGTGGGCGCGCGCGGTGATCGCTTGGGCGCGTTCACGATCACCGCGATTGCGCCACGTGGCGGCCAGACGATTGAGGAGCGCTGCGCAGCGTGGGTCATCTTCAGGCAGTCGGTCCAGCCCACGTTCGAGCACATGCTGCGCCCTGGCATAGTCCGCCTGGATGTCGATGAGCCGCTCAGCCACCGGAGCGAGGTAGACGATCTCCTTGTCTAAATCGCCCGCCCGGTGCCAATGCTCCAACAGCGCTTCAGCGTAGGCGGGATCCCTGGGGTAAACCGCCTCAAGCGCTGCCCCGACTCGTCGGTTCAGGGACTGCCCTTCCGCGTTTGGCAGATCGCGCACGACGGTTTCGCGCAGCTTGTCATGCGTAAAGCGCCACCGCCCCTCGCGGATTTCCAACACTGCCGCTTCGGCGCACGCGGTCAGCCACGACGCCAGCCGGTTCTCGGCGAGCAGATGGGGATCGTCGGCGTGGATGATCTGCTCCAACACCGCCTCATCGATCTGGCGGCCCGCGACCGCTGCCACTTTCAGCAGCGGCTGGCCCCATTCCGGCACCCGGCCCAACCGCCGCCGCACGATCTGCTGGACGCCACCTACGAGGATCGTTTCCGGCAGCTGCATGGCGGCAATGTCGGCCAGCCGCCCGGCTTCTTCGGCCAGCGCGCGCACCACTTCGACCAGAAAGAAGATGTTGCCCTCGGTTTGCTGCGTCAGCCAGCGGACAAGATCGGGGCGGCGGGCATCAGCGCCGAGCATCGACGCCGCTAACGCCGCCACCTCATCCTCGGCCAGCCGTTCCAGCGGCAGCAGCTGCATGTGCGCCAGCGCTGCCGGCAGATCCGGGCGTTCGTCGCTGCGATACGTGCCCACGATCATCATGTGCGGCAGTTGATCCGCTATCGCCAGCAGTTGCTTGAGCGGCTCGAGGTAGGCTTCCGCCCAGTGCAAATCTTCCAGCAGCAGCAGCACCGGGCGCGGCTGCCGCCGGAAGACATCCGCGATGGTAAGCGCCAGCCGCTGCTGCCCCGCGCGCCCGTCCAGCGGCGGCACAGCAGGGATGTCACGGTTGAGCAGCGCATCGATGGCGGGGACGATGTCTTTCAACACCCCCGCTTCCAGATCGCTCAGTTCGATGCCGAGGATGAGGCGCGGCAGCACATCACGCCACAGTTGATACGACAGCCCACCGCCCTCGACGCCCTGCCCGCGCACGACGGTCACCCCCGCGATCAGCGCGCGGATGCGCAGCTCGTCCAACAGCCGCGACTTCCCGACGCCGCTCTCCCCGCCAATCAGCCACGTTGAACCCTGCCCGTTAATTGTCGCTTGGAGCGCGGCGGCCAACGTCGCCAATTCCTGATCGCGCCCGACGAATGACGACGCTTGCAGGTAGCTTTCGCGGATTGTGGCGGTTTCTGGCGGCGGGGGTTGGGTGACCGCCGCGCACAACATATCAAGCGCGGCTTCGGCTGAAGTGGGGCGCTCGTCGGGATTTTTGGCGAGCAGTGTCGTCAGGAAATCGGCCAGCGCGGGCGGCAGATCGCTCACGTCGGGGGTGGTGTGCAGAATCTCATTGAGCAGAACGGCCAAATCTTGTCGTTGATAGGGAAACTCGCCGTGAAACAGTTCACAGGCGATCAAGCCAACGGCGTACAGATCGGACTGAATCGAAGCAGGAGAATGGGTGAGCAACTCCGGCGCGAGGTAGGCCAGCGTTCCCGCCAACGGTGCATCTTGCGCGCCGACGGTGTGCTGCTGTGCCAGCCCGAAATCCAGCACTTTTACCTGATTCGCCTGCACGAGCACATTGCCCGGCTTTAAATCGCGGTGAATGACGCCGCGCCGGTGCAAATAGGCCAAAGCTTGCAGCAGTTCCGCCAGATAGCGTACCTGGGTGGTCTGGGGCGTGCCCGCCGCCGCGCGGGTGAGCGGTTGGGCGGCGGTGAGCAGTTCCATCGTGAAATACGGCTGCCGATGGGCATCGAAGCCGAAATCGAGCACGCTGATGATATGTGGGTGCCGCAGCGCCGCTAACACCTGAAATTCGACGGCCAACGACAACAAGCGATTGCTCTCGTGGCTGCGGCTGAAAGCGAGCCAGTCCACCGAGACAGTCACCTGCTTGAGCGCAACGGTCTGCTGCGTCAAGCGGTCCATCGCACGGTAGACGACACCCATCCCGCCGCGCCCAAGCATATCGAGAATTTGGTAACGTTGATCGATCAGTTGGCTCATAGCGACCTCAATCCGCACAGTGACACACTCTGCGCAACAGCTTGCTACAAGCATAACGACAAGATAAGATAATAAGCATGCAGAGTCAAATTATGCTTTCTAAAGACTCTATAATAACGTACTTGTAGCTTCCCCAGCCTAAAACGAACATCTTACAGCGAGACGACAATCAGGGTGTGCTGCTGCACCAGATGTTGTTGGCGAATCAGGCCCTCACCCTAAATCCCGCTCCCAACCGCCGCTTTGCGGCTAGGCGAG
>JAADYY010000145.1 GCA_010092805.1 Chloroflexota bacterium
CACCCGCGCCCCAAAGATCAGAGGTGGCTTAAGCCCGCGCCCGCGTGCCGCGCGCCGATGGTACAATGATCGGACAACATTTTCGTCAGACGATCCGATTGGTGAACCGCGTGGACGACGATCTCATCTTCCGCGACCCGCGCCCCAGCCGCGCCGACGCCGTCAAAAACCGTGATCGGTTGCTGCGCACCGCCCAGCGTCTCTTCGGGGAGCAGGGCGTCGATACGGTGTCGATGTCGGCGGTGGCGGAAGCGGCAGGTGTCGGCAAGGGGACGCTCTACCGCCACTTCGCCAGCAAAGGCGACCTGTGCCGTGCCCTGCTGGACGAAGACCAGCGCCACATGCAAACCGAGACCTTCGAGCGGCTGCGCACCCACCCTGATCCGTATGCGAATCTCGTCTGGTTTCTGGGCGAGGTGCTGGCGTTTGCCGAGCGCAACGCAGCGCTGCTGCTGGTCGAGGTGGGCGGCGGCGAAGGCATCGCGCTTGATCACCCGGCGCACTTCTGGTGGCGGCAGACGATTCGCGGGCTGCTCAACCGCATCGACGCGCCCGACTGCATCGACCGCGACTACGCCGCCGATGTCCTCTACCTGATGCTCGACGCGCGCACGCTCCACTTTCAGCGGCAGGTTCAAGGCTACAGCCGCGAGCGCGTCCACACCGGGCTGATCACGACGCTGGCACGGCTGCTCGGCTGACTCTGCCCAGCTCAACCCACCGCCAACACAAGATTTGCGCCCCTTTCATGAGGCTCTAAGCTCATCATGCCCAGGTTTGTGCTATCCTTCAAAGCGTAAACGGACTGCCGTCCGTTTAATACTGAACCCAACATACAGCGAGCGCACGTAGCGCGCACCAACCGAGGAGATGGAACGATGGCACTCTGGACATTTGACCCCATGCACACCAAGGCGGTCTTCAACGCCCGCCACATGATGATCACCAACGTGAACGGCGAGTTCAGCGACGTGAGCGGCACGATCACCTTTGACCCGGCCAACCCCGCCGCCGCCAGCGTCGAAGCGACCGTCCAGGTCGCCAGCCTGGCCACCGGCGTCAGCGACCGCGACAACCACCTGCGCAGCCCCGACTTCCTAGATGCGCAGAACCACCCGACGATCACGTTTAAGAGCACCCGCGTGGAGCCGAGCGACGACACCCACGCCCGCGTCATTGGTGACCTGACCATTCGCGGCACCACCCGCGAAGTCAGCATGGATGTCGAATTCCTGGGCGCGACGGACAGCCTGTTCGGCGACTACCGCGCCGGCTTCCTGGGCACCACCACCATCAACCGCGAAGACTGGGGCCTCACCTGGAACCAGGTCATGGAAAGCGGCGGCGTGCTGGTGGGCAAGGAAATCAAGATCACCCTGGACGTGCAGGCCATCCGTCAGGGCGAAACCGAAGCCGCTTCCTAAACCCCCGTGCGATCTCGGATCGCGCACTGAACATGAGACAGTGAATCAAACGCCCGCTGATCTATGCATGGATCGGCGGGCGTTTTAGATGTATTCGATTGTCATTGCGCTCGGTTAGCCCGTTACGGCGTGGCAGCATCCGGGGCGCTGGGGAGCGGCGCAGGTTGCATCTCCGTGAAGGTGGGCGCTGGCAGCGGCGGCTCTTGTGGCGCGCTGGCCGCGCTGTTCGCCGCCGGCTCGGCGGACGGGGCCGGTTGCTCGGCGGGTGCAAGGGTGCGGCGGCGCATGCGATTCACCTTGAAGCCGCCGCCGTAAGCTGTGTGCCCCTGCCCGACGACAATGAACGCAGTCTCGTCAATTTCCGAGACCAACGCCCGCAACTGCCAGATCTGCGAGCGCGACACCGTCACGTACAGCACGGTACGCGCCTCTTCGGTGTACATGCCCATACCCTCCCAGGCGGTGACGCCGCGCCCCAACTGGTAGAGGATGCCGTCCGCCACCGCACGCGGGTTCTGGGTGATGATGGTGGCGGTGCGGATGACACTCGGCCCGTCGAGCACGTAGTCGGCGGTCAGGCCGTAGACGAACAGCGTCACCAGCGCGTACAGCGCCCCTTCCAGCCCAAAGACGAGACCCGCAGCCATGACCACCCCGCCATCGACGTAGAGCGAGCTGGTGCTCATCGGCAGGCCAAACTTCACCTGCAGAATGCGGCCCAGCACCGACGTTCCCCCGGTTGTGCCGCCAACACGGAAGACCAACCCCGTGCCGATGCCAACGATGATCCCGGCGTACAGCGCATTGAGGAACATATCCCGGCTGACCCCATCCGACGGAAACATCGGCACCAGCAGATCGACAAGGGTCGTGAACAAAACGACGACATAGACGGTACCCGCCATCACTCGCCAGCCGCCCAGCACCCGGAAGGCGATCACCAGAATCGGGATATTGAGAACCAGGACGGTCAAACCGATGGGTAGGCCGCCGCCAACCACTTCATTGAGCACGATGACGGCCCCGAACAACCCGCCGGAGGCGATATTGAACGGAATCTGAAACAGGACCGCCCCCAGCGCCATGATCAGCGCCCCGATGGTTAGTATGACAATGTGGGTGAGCGCGGTAAAGCTGAAGAGACTGCGGTTGATCACGTGGTTCCCTCAAAGAGCGTAAATGGTGCAGCCGATGTTGGCATAATCATACTCCCACAATCCGGCGCGAATCAATCCGCGAATGTGTCTGAATCGATGATAGGTGGGTGAGCGGTGGGGGAATTTCGTCGGAGCTTGTGCCGCAGCGGCGATACTGTGTGATCGGCGGGTACATTGGCGTCTTCCTGGTCGCCAGCGCCATTGGCCCCGGCATCGGGCTGGGCGTGATTCAGCTTGTCGCGGTCAGCGTGCTGATCGCGCTCGCTTGGCAGCGGTGGGCCACATTTCGCTGATCTGCCGGAGCGCAACCGACCAACCGCCGCCGATCACAGCAGCGGCGTTTTCTCCATATCGGCGTAATCACAGGCCAGTTCGCGCCACGCCCGGCCCAACCGCTTCAGCCCCTCTTCGATCTCGTCGGGCCGCTGCGACCCATAATTGATGCGCATGTGGTAGCTGCCGCTGCCGTTGGGGTGGAAGACGTTGCCAATCGCGTAGGCCACGCCCACCTGAATCGCCGAGATGTAGAGTTCCGCCGCCGTCGGGCCGGTTTTCGGCAGCTCCACCCACAAATACAGCCCGCCTTGCGGCGTATCCCAGCGCGAGCCGGGCGGTAGATGACGCGCCGCCGACGCCAGCGCCACATCGCGGCGGTGCTTGAGTTCGCGGTTGTTGCGCTCAAGCTGCTGCGCCAGCACCCCCCGCTCGATCAGCAGATGCACCGCGCGCTGGTTCAGCCCCGGCGTGGAAATATCTGCCGCCTGCTTCACACGCACCAGCCGCTCATAATGCGAGCCGTTGGCCAGCACATAGCCGATGCGCATCCCCGGCAGCAGATTCTTGGTGAAGCCGCTGGCGTGGATCACGATGCCAGTTTCGTCCAGCGCCTTGAGCGGCGGCACCGTCTCGCCCTCGAACCGGAATTCGTGATAGATGCCGTCTTCCAGCACCGTCACCCGGTAATCGTTGGCCAGGTTGAGCAGTTGGCGGCGGCGGTGCAGCGGCATGACCTTGCCGGTGGGGTTCTGGAAACTGGGCATCACGTAGATCAGGCGCGGGTGATTGTCGATGACGAAGTTCTCCAGCATATCCAGCCGGATGCCGTCCTCATCCATCGGAATCCCGTGCAGGCGCACCCGCCGCGTCCGCGCGATGTCGATCATGCCCAGGTAGGTCGGGTTTTCGGTGACCAGCAGGTCGTTTTCCGAAAGCAGCGCCTGCACCACCAGATCAATGGCCTGCTGTGTCCCGCCCGTGATCAAGACATGGTCTGGACTGGTTTGGATTCCCAGCGCGCTCACATAATCGCGCACGCAGTTGCGCAGCGGGCCGTAGCCTTCCGGCACCTCATAGGTGAGGGCTTTCGCGCCGTCGCGCTCCAGAATGGCGTTGATGGCGCTGCGCAGGTGCTGCACGGGGAAAAAATCGCTGGGCGGCGACCCGGTGCTGAAATTGATCACGCCGGGCTTACGCGCCAGCCGCATCATCTCACGAATCGAGCGATCAGGCATGGGGGCAGAGTCGGCCAGCGAGTGCTGCGCACCGGTGTGATTCGCGTGCCCATTTTGCTGATGCGCCTGGCCGTTATTCGGGGCGGCGGGCGGGCGTTCGCCCGCCACAAACGTGCCGCGCCCGGCGTGCGCGCTCAGGAAGCCTTCGGCGCGCAGTTCGGCGTAGGCATTGACCACACTGATCCGGCTGATAGCGAGTTGGCGCGCGAGATCGCGGCTGGCGGGTAGGCGCGTCCCTGCCGGGAGCGCGCCGCTTTCGACCTGGCCGCGAATGTGCCGGATCAACTGGCGGTAGATCGGTTCTTCACTCTCACGATCCAACGGGATCGACAGGTTTGCGGTTAGCATTGCGTGGCTCCAAGTCCGCGCTTTATCATCGCCACTGTAATGTAAATTAAGCTTATTCTAATCTAACAGATCGTTTTTGCCAAGCACAACTCTTGATGAGTCCAATGTGGTTCTATTGTGACCCGAAATAGTCCCATTGGCAAGC